>NZ_JBYSZY010000015.1:0-127807 GCF_058787635.1 Variovorax sp. FW305-3-2-15-B-LB1
GGTGGAGGGGAGGGCGGTGGGCCTGCGATGACGCAGGTTGGGAGGCAACTGTGTGCGCACCGCCGGATTGCAAGAGGCGGTTACTTGGTCGTGCGGCCCACGGGCTTGCGCACTTCGGGCGGCGCGGCCGGCAGCACGGCCGCATCGGCCGCGGCCTTGGGCGTGAAGATCTGGCGGATCAGCGCGAGCTTGGGCGCGACGCTCGCATTGGTGGTCGCGAACTGCTGGGCGCGCTGGTATTCCTGGGCCGCCAAGCGCGCGTACACGTCGCCGAGGTTTTCGTGCGCGGTGGCGTAGTTGGGGCTGAGCTTGAGCGCGGTTTCGAGCGCGGCGCGGGCCTGGTCGAACTTGCTCTGCGACGCGTACAGCGCCGCGAGGTTGTTGTAGGGCTCGGGCAGTTCCGGGAAGTCCTGCGTGAGCTGCGTGAACGCGGTGATCGCGTCGGCGGTCTTGTTCTGCTCGGTGAGGATCACGCCGCGCAGGAAGCGCATCTGCGGGTCGCGCGGCTTGCCGGCGATGTAGGTGTCGGCCTTGGCCAGCGCCTCGGCGGCCTTGCCCTGGCGCAGCAGGAGGTTGACGTCGTCGTAGTCGTTGGCGTGCGCGGCGAAGCCCCACAGACCGAACAGCAGTGCAAAGGCGATGGGGAGTCTGGAGAACGCGGCGTGCTTCATGAAGCCTCGGCAGGATTGGGGGGGAGCGGGGGCCTGGAGAACACCCGGATGCTGCGCGGCGGCAGCCGTTTATACTGCGTCGCATTGTAGCCGAGGGGCCACGTCGAACCCCTCGTAGCCACGCCCCCCGTCACCCCTGAAATACACCGTTGTTCGCCCGTACCGCACGTGCGCGAATCAACGCTTTCCGAGTCCCATGAGTCTGCGCATCTACAACACGCTGTCGCGTGAATTGGAGGATTTCTCCCCCCTGCAACCTGGACAGGTTCGCATGTACGTGTGCGGCATGACCGTCTATGACCTGTGCCACATCGGCCACGCCCGCATGATGATGGCGTTCGACGTGGTGCAGCGCTGGCTGCGCGCCAGCGGCTATGCCGTGACCTACGTGCGCAACATCACCGACATCGACGACAAGATCATCGCCCGCGCGGTCCAGCGCGGCATCACCATCCGCGCGCTGACCGACGAGGTGATCGCGGCCATGCACGAGGACATCGGTGCGCTGCGCATCGAGCCACCCACCATCGAGCCGCGCGCCACCGAATACGTGCCGCAGATGCTCGGCATCATCGAGACGCTGGAACGCAAGGGCCTGGCCTACCGTTCGGACAACGGCGACGTGAACTACGCGGTGCGCAAGTTCCCGGGCTACGGCAAGCTCTCGGGCAAGTCGCTCGACGAACTGCATGCGGGCGAACGCGTCGCGGTGCTCGACGGCAAGCAGGACCCGCTCGACTTCGTGCTCTGGAAATCTGCCAAGCCGACCGAGCCCGACGACGCCAAGTGGGACAGCCCCTTCGGCACCGGCCGTCCGGGCTGGCACATCGAGTGCTCGGCCATGAGCTGCGCCACGCTCGGAGAGACCTTCGACATCCACGGCGGCGGTGCCGACCTGCAGTTCCCGCACCACGAGAACGAAATTGCGCAAAGCGAAGGCGCCAACGGCAAGCCGCTGTCGCGCTTCTGGGTGCACAACGGCTTCGTGCGCGTGGACAACGAGAAGATGTCCAAGAGCCTGGGCAACTTCTTCACCATCCGCGAAGTGCTGCAGAAGTACGACGCCGAGAGCCTGCGTTTCTTCCTCGTGCGCACGCATTACCGTAGCGCGCTGAACTACAGCGACGCGCACCTCGACGACGCGCGCAACTCACTCAAGCGCCTGTACACCGCGCTCGACCTGGTGGCGCCCGCGACCGTGGTCATCGACTGGACGCAGCCCCACGCGGCGCGTTTCAAGGCGGCGATGGACGAGGACTTCGGCACGCCCGAAGCCATCGCCGTGCTGTTCGAGCTGGCCGGCGAAGTCAACCGCACCAAGTCTGCAGACACCGCGGGCCTGCTCAAGGCGCTGGCCGGCACGCTGGGCTTGCTGCAAGGCGATCCGAAGGCGTTCCTGCAAGCCGGCACCACGCTCGACGAAGCCACCATCCAGGCGAAGATCGATGCACGCGCGGCGGCCAAGGCGGCGAAGAATTTCGCCGAGGCCGATCGCATTCGCCAGGAACTCCTCGAGCAGGGCATCGTGCTCAAGGATTCGCCCACGGGAACGACCTGGGCGGCTGCACAGTGAACGGAACGACGAACCCCGTACCCGCCACCCAGCAGACCAGCGTGCGCATCTACACGCCGGACTATTGGGAGGAAGCCTGCAAGCACCTGGCCAAGAAAGACCGCGTGATGAAGCGGCTCATCCCGAAGTTCGGCGAGGCCTGCCTCGAGTCGCGCGGCGATGCCTTCACCACGCTGGCGCGCAGCATCGTGGGCCAGCAGATCTCGGTGAAGGCCGCGCAGTCGACCTGGGACAAGTTCGCGGCGCTGCCGCGCAAGCTGACGCCGGCCAACGTGCTCAAGCTCAAGGTCGACGACATGCGCGGCGCCGGACTGTCGGCGCGCAAGATCGAATATCTGGTCGACTTGGCCCTGCATTTCGATTCGGGCACCGTGCACGTCGACCGCTGGAAAGACATGTCGGACGAGCTCATCATCGAAGAGCTCGTGGCGATCCGCGGCATCAGCCGCTGGACCGCCGAAATGTTCCTCATCTTCCACCTGATGCGCCCGAACGTGCTGCCGGTCGACGACCAGGGCCTGCTCAATGGCATCAGCGTGAACTATTTTTCGGGCGACCCGGTCAGCCGCAGCGATGCCCGCGATGTCGCCGTGGCCTGGGCGCCGTATTGCAGCGTGGCGACTTGGTATATTTGGCGATCGCTGGACCCCGTGCCGGTCGTTTACTAAGGATCACCCCCAGGCTTCGCGCACTTCGTGTCGCTTCGCCAACCCCCTTCGAGGGGCAACACCGCAGGCCCGGCAAAGCCGGTTTCTCGGTGTTTCTGGAATAAATGCAAAAGAGCCGGATGGCCGGTCAATTGATGAAATAAACAGGAGAAGACGTTGGCGAAACGAACCTTCCTCGACTTCGAGCAGCCCATTGCTGAACTCGAAACAAAGATCGAAGAACTGCGTTATGTACAGACCGAATCGGCGGTCGACATCTCGGAAGAAATCGATCAGCTCGGCAAGAAAAGCCAGCAACTCACCAAAGACATCTACAGCGACCTGACGCCCTGGCAGATCACCAAGATCGCGCGGCATCCGGAGCGCCCGTACACGCTCGACTACGTCAACGAAATCTTCACGGACTTCGTCGAGCTGCATGGCGACCGCCATTTCTCGGACGACCTGTCGATCGTCGGCGGGCTGGCGCGCTTCAACGGCGTGCCCTGCATGGTGCTCGGTCACCAGAAGGGCCGCGACACGAAGGAGCGCACCGCGCGCAACTTCGGCATGAGCAAGCCCGAGGGTTACCGCAAGGCGCTGCGTCTCATGAAGACGGCCGAGAAATTCAAGCTGCCGGTGTTCACCTTCGTCGATACGCCCGGCGCCTACCCCGGCATCGACGCCGAAGAGCGCGGCCAGTCGGAAGCCATCGGCCGCAACATCTTCGAGATGGCGCAGCTCGAGGTACCCATCATCGTCACCATCATCGGTGAAGGCGGTTCGGGCGGCGCGCTGGCCATTTCGGTCGGCGACCAGCTCGTGATGCTGCAGTACTCGATCTACTCGGTGATCAGCCCCGAAGGCTGCGCGTCCATTCTCTGGAAGACCAGCGACAAGGCGCAGGAAGCCGCAGATGCCCTGGGCATCACGGCGCATCGCCTGAAGGCACTGGGCCTGGTCGACAAGATCGTCAACGAACCCGTCGGCGGCGCGCACCGCGACCATCGCCAGATGGCCGCGTTCCTCAAGCGCGCGCTCAACGACGCCTTCCGCCAGGTCAGCGACCTGAAGACGAAGGAACTGCTGGACCGCCGCTACGAGCGCCTGCAGAGCTACGGCCGGTTCAACGACACCAAGGCCGACAACAGCCGCTGAGCGGCTTTCCCTTTTCCATCATGAGCGAAGCCTTCGAACGCGCCATGGCCGCGTTCGAACCGGCGAGCCTGCCGCTGGCCGTCGGCTTCAGCGGCGGTGCGGATTCGACCGCCTTGCTCGCGGCCTGCGCGGCGCGATGGCCGGGGCAGGTGATCGCCTTCCATGTGCATCACGGGCTGCAGGCGGCGGCCGACGACTTCGAGCGGCAGTGCGCGCAGGCTTGCGAGCGGCTCGGTGTGCCGTTGGTGACGCACCGGGTCGATGCGCGGCATGCGCCGGGCGACAGCCCCGAGGATGCCGCGCGGCGCGCACGTTATGACGCGTATGGGGCCATGGCGCGTGCCGAGGGGGCGCGGCCTGCGGTGTCGTCCATCGCGCTGGGGCACCATGCCGATGACCAGGTCGAGACGCTGCTGCTGGCGCTGTCCCGCGGTGCCGGCCTGCCGGGCCTGGCCGCGATGCCGGCGCATGCGGTGCGCGACGGATTGAACATTCATCGGCCGCTGCTCGCGGTGCCGGCGGCCGACATCCGCAGCTGGCTGGCGCAGCAGCAGTTGCCGTGGATCGAAGACCCGAGCAACGCCGACGCGCGCTACACGCGCAACCGCATCCGCGCCGTGCTGCTGCCGGCGCTGGCGGACACCTTCCCGCAGTTTCGTGCGACCTTCGCCCGCAGCATCGGCCACGCGGCGCAGGCCCAGCAGCTGCTGGGCGAACTGGCGGCACAGGACCTGGCCGTGGTCGGTGAACCGCCGCAGATCCGGCCGCTGCAGGCGCTGTCGCGCGCGCGGCAGGCCAACGTGCTGCGCCACTGGCTGATGCAGTCGCACGGCTGCGCTCCGAGCGCGGCGCAGCTCGACCAGCTGCTGGACCAGGTCCGCGCCTGCACCACGCGCGGCCACCGCATCCACCTCAAGGTGGGCGCGGGCTTCGCCGAGCGCAGGGGAGAGCGGCTGCATTGGTACAATGCCCCGCCCTCGCTGAAGACTTCGCTCTGACGGCTTGCAGGGCGCCGCTTTCCAGGCGGCCCTTTATCTTTCTCTGATTTCATCCATGGCATTGATCGTTCACAAATACGGCGGCACGTCGATGGGCTCGACCGAGCGCATCCGCAATGTCGCCAAGCGCGTCGCCAAATGGGCGCGTGCGGGCCACCAGATGATCGTGGTGCCCAGCGCCATGAGCGGCGAAACCAACCGCCTGCTCGGTCTTGCCAAGGAGCTCTCCCCGGGCAAACCCGGCGTGGCCTATCACCGCGAACTCGACATGCTCGCTTCCACAGGCGAACAGGCGTCGTCGGCATTGCTGGCCATGGCGCTGCAGGCCGAGGGCGTGGAGTCGGTGAGCTACGCGGGCTGGCAGGTGTCGGTGCGCACCGACAACTCGTACACCAAGGCCCGCATCGAGAGCATCGACGACGCCAAGGTGCGCGCCGACCTCGCAGCCGGTCGCGTGGTGGTCATCACCGGCTTCCAGGGCGTGGACGACGAAGGCAACATCACCACGCTGGGCCGTGGCGGCAGCGACACCTCGGCCGTGGCCATCGCAGCGGCCATGAAGGCCAGCGAGTGCCTGATCTACACCGACGTCGACGGCGTCTACACCACCGACCCGCGCGTCGAGCCCGATGCGCGCCGCCTGACCACCGTGAGCTTCGAAGAGATGCTCGAGATGGCTAGCCTGGGTTCCAAGGTGCTGCAAATCCGCTCGGTGGAATTCGCCGGCAAGTACAAGGTGCCGCTGCGTGTGCTCTCGAGCTTCACCGCATGGGACATCGACATCAATGAAGAGGCCAAGTCCGGCACGCTGATCACTTTCGAGGAAGACGAAAACATGGAACAAGCCGTCGTATCCGGCATCGCATTCAATCGCGACGAAGCCAAGATCTCGGTGCTCGGCGTGCCCGACAAGCCGGGCATCGCGTATCACATCCTCGGTGCCGTGGCAGACGCCAACATCGAAGTCGACGTGATCATCCAGAACCTCAGCAAGGACGGCAAGACCGACTTCAGCTTCACCGTGCATCGCAACGAGTTCGCGCGCACGGTCGAACTGCTCGAGTCGAAGGTGATGCCTTCGCTGGGCGCCACCGAAATCGTGGGCGACACCAAGATCTGCAAGGTCAGCATCGTGGGCATCGGCATGCGCAGCCACGTGGGTGTGGCGAGCAAGATGTTCCGTGTGTTGAGCGAAGAGGGCATCAACATCCAGATGATCTCGACCAGCGAAATCAAGACCTCGGTCGTGATCGACGAAAAATATATGGAATTGGCGGTGCGCGCACTGCATAAAGCGTTCGATCTGGACCAACCGAGCGCTTAAGTAATGGCATAATTGCGGTTGCTTTCAGGAACTGTGACCGAGTGGCCGAAGGTGCTCCCCTGCTAAGGGAGTATGGGGTGTAGAGCCTCATCGAGGGTTCGAATCCCTCCGGTTCCGCCAGGATTGGCTTCCTGATCACCTTGCAGTGATCAAACAGCCCAAAAGAGCCCCGCCAGTCGGGGCTTTTTTGCGTCTGCTCGCAATGCGTGGCTGCCCGCCGAAAAGGCGAGGCGATCTCTTCAGGACGGCTGCGGTTCGAGCGCGGACAGCGTCGCGATCGGCGCTGTGCCCACATGCAGTTCGCAAGGATCGCAAGGCACCGCAATCTGCCGTCCGTCGAAACGCACCCGCACATGCGGATAGGTCGCTCCGGTGATGGTGCCGAGCCGGCCTTCGCAGACGACGCGGTCGCCGCGACGGAACGACCGGCCGAACCGGAGTTTGATTTTTTCAAAACTCATTTCAGTGTCTCCTGGGTGTGCATCCGATGCTCAGCGCACCGGGTCGGATTCGAGCGGTGGCCGCACGAGGGTCGCGGCCGTGTCCTGGAGGATCAGCGCGTGATCCGGGTCGTGACTGAGGTAGGGGCTGGTCAGCAACTGGCCGATCAGCCGGTCGAAGTGATAGCGGACCTTGGCCGGCTCGGGGTGCGCGGCGTACAGCGCGCGCAGCATCGAGACGACGGCGCTGGTCTGCGTGGTCAGGACCTCCATGGAACCCAGGCGGCCCGCCGCTTCGAAAACTGCTTGTTGATCTGAGGGGGGCATCCGGGCCTCCTTTTTGGGGCGTTGGCGTGTCCAACGCAAAAAGAGGCTGAAAGGCTTACTTCTAGGGGCGTGCTCCCCAAAATTGGTGATACCCCGCCTTTGATTTGTGACTTATTTCACGAATTTCGGCTCACTGCCGCTGGGCGGGCGCAGACCCCAACACCTCGGCCAGCACCCGCAAGGCGTCGGTCGCCAGGTCCGAAAAGCGCACCGAGCAGGCCAGCATGAGGTTCAGCGGCAGCTCGAAATCTTCGATCAGCGTGCCCTCGGGGTCGCGCAGGCTGCCGTCCGGGTCGCGGCCGACGACGCCCGCCGTGGCGGCGCGCTGCGCATAGGTGCCCGGCGGGACGCCGTAGGCGGCCACCGGAAGGCCCAGCGCGATGGCCACGCCGACCTCGAACACCGTGCCCGAGTCGGGCTCCAGCCCGCGAAACGGCGCGAGGTTGGCAATGACGCCGTCCGCCGACCGCAGCAGCTTCATGTTTTCTTCGTAGATCCGGCGCGCGGGGTCGGGGCCGGCCGCCTTGCCGTCGAACGGCGGCACGGCCGTCATGCCGAGCGCGTCGCAGGCCAGGGCCAGCGCGGCAAAGTACTGCGCGGCGTCGGGCCGGAACACGTCGGGGCCGGCGAGGTAGACCCGTGGACGCGTGGAAGAGGAGGGCATCTGTCGAGTATGCGACCGCCCCAGGCCAGCGCCAACGGGAAGGGCTGCGGCCCGGTTGGTTACTTCTTCATCGCCTTGACTTCGGCCATGCCCTTGCTTTCATCGGCCTTGGCCTGCTTCACGCAGGTCGACTTGGCCTCGCCCTTCTGGTCGTCGCATTTTTCCTTGGCGACGCTGTAGGCCACTTCCACCTTGGCTTCGGCCACCTTGCGGGCGTTGCCGTCGCTGGGCTTCATCTTCTGGTCGAGCTCGGCCTTGGCGATCTTTTCCTTGCCCTTGGCTTCCTCGACGCAGACGTCCTTGGCGTTGTCCTTCATGGCATCGCACGCGGCGCGGTCGGTCTTGTAGTCGGCCGAGATCTTGTCGCGGGCCGCCTTGTATTCGGCGACCGCCGGATCGACCGTGGCCGCGGGCGGCGGGTTGACTTGCGCTTGCGCCGAGACGGCCGTGAGACAGGACACGGCAACGACGCACATCCACATGAGCTTTCTTTGCATGGTCATCTCCTTGAAGACGCCGGCGGTTGCTTCACTGCGACAAGCGCAAGAGAACCGGCGCCCGAAAACCATCCTAGGAACCGACGGCGCGAGAGCGGTAGGACGCCTCGCGAAGCCGCCGTCAGCGCATGCTGACGCTCAGTGGCCTTCCGTTGTAGCGCCGTGTGTGCGCATCTCGGTGCGCAGGGCGCGCTGTCCCGACGCCAGCGCGAGCTCGTAGCTCTCGACCGGGTCGAAGGCGCAGCGCAGGACGGTGGGATGCGCACCGTCGGTGTCGGTTTCGAGCAGCCGCCAGACAAAGGATCCGGGCGCCGGCTCGTCGATGATGAGTTCGATCGGATGTGTCATGGCCCCACCATCTCCGCTCGCGTGGTGCCTGTCTGTAGGCGAAGGCCGACCGATGCCGCGCCGTGCCACCAGAACCCCCAGATCTGGTGATGGCCGCCGCGCCGCCGCGAGGGGACACTGCAGCCTCGCGCGCGAAGCCTGGGTGATGATTCGGGCATGCTTCCCACCTTGTCCGAACCGTCCTGATGTCCGCTTTCTCTCCCCAGCCCGAAGGTCCGGCGATGACGCCGCCGCCCAGCCCCGACCTGCCGGCGCCCGTGCTCATCGTCGAGGACGACGCGCTGATGCAGCGGCGCATCGTCGGCATCCTGAACCAGCTGGGCTACGGCAACGACGTGCTGGTGCTCGCGGCCACGCTGGCCGATGCGCGCATCGAACTCGCGCGCCAGCCGTTCGCGCTCGTGCTGGTCGACCTGGGCCTGCCGGACGGCAACGGCGTGGAGCTGATCGCGCAGATGAGCGCGCCCACCGGTGCGGCAATGAATGCCGACGACGGCCCCGGCATCCTCGTGATCTCCGCCTGGAGCACCGACGACCTGATCCTCAACGCGCTGCGCGCCGGCGCCACCGGCTACGTGCTCAAGGAGCGCGACGACCTGGAGCTGCTGCTGTCGATCCGCAGCGTGCTGCGCGGCGGGGCACCGATCGATCCCTTCATCGCGCGCCGCATCCTCGACCTCACCCAGGCGCCGCCGGCCACGCCGGGGCGCGTCGGCGAAGATGTGCTGACCGCGCGCGAACTGCAGATCCTCCAGCTGGTTGCCGAAGGCCTGACCAACCGCGAGATAGCCGAGCAGATCTTCCTGTCGCGGCACACCGTCGAATGCCACATCAAGAACATCTACCGCAAGCTCACCGTTTCCTCGCGCACGCGCGCCGTTTTCGCAGCGCGTTCGCGTGGCTTGCTGGCCTGAGCCTGTGGTGGTTGTTCGCGCACACGGCATGGGCTGCCGAAGGGTGCGCGCCGCACATCGACAGCGTGCGGGCCGTGCGCGCCACCGCCGGCGCGGGGCCTGAGGCACCGCCGCCCATCGACGGCTGGCAGCCGGTGACGCTGCCTGATCACTGGGCCACGCGCTGGCCCGGCTTCGAGGGCATCGTGTGGTACCGCATCGACTGGCAGCGCCCCTGCGCAGGCCGCGACGACGCGCCGCAGCTGGGCGTGGCCTTCGACTACCTGAGCATGGCCGGCGCGATCTCGCTGAACGACAACCTGCTCTGGCGCGACGCCAGCCTGGTCGAGCCGCTGAGCCGCAGCTGGAACACGCCGCGCGTCTTCTTCCTGCCGGCCGCCGCGTTGAACCCCGGCACCAACACGCTGTGGGTGCAGGTGGTGGGCGGCAGCATGTACGGCTCGGGGCTGGGCCGCGTGGTGCTCGGCCCGGCGGACGTGGCGGTGGCGTACCACGACGAACGCCGCCTGTTCGCGCGCGTGCTGCCCGCGGTCAACCTCGTCATCTCGATCACGCTGGGCTGCTTCTTCCTCGTGCTGTGGCTCATGCGCCGGCAGGAGGTTGCCTACGGCTGGTACGCGCTCAGCGCCATCGCCTGGCTGGTGTTCGCGAGCAACACCGTGGTCAGCACCTTGCCGTGGCCGTTCGCCTCCACCGA
Organism: Variovorax sp. FW305-3-2-15-B-LB1; assembly: GCF_058787635.1. NCBI lineage: Bacteria > Pseudomonadati > Pseudomonadota > Betaproteobacteria > Burkholderiales > Comamonadaceae > Variovorax > Variovorax sp. FW305-3-2-15-B-LB1. Next base: position 10,259 of record NZ_JBYSZY010000015.1, read on the forward strand.
GTCGTGGTCGCGCTGGATCACGGCCTGGATGGTCCTGTACGTGAGCTGCTTCTGCATGTTCATGTGGCACTTCGGCGGCCAGCGCTTTCCGCGCCTGAGCCGCGCACTGTGGGCCGTGGCCGCGCTGGCCGTGGCGGCGATCGCGCTGCTGCCGCAGCCTGCGTTGTCGGTCGCGACGTTGGCGGTGTTCATCGCGTATTCGCTGCTCTTCATGGCCGTGTGCGTGCAGTTCATCCTGCGCGCGCTCGACACGAAGAAGACCGAGCACCTGCTGCTGGCCCTGTGTGCCTTCGGTTTCCTGGTGGCCGCGGTGCACGACGCGCTGATGATCCTGCGCGTCATCGACGACCGCTTCGGCTACACCGTGGTCACGGCGCCCCTGATCATGATCGGCATGTCGCTCATCCTGGCAGGCGGCTTCACGCGCAGCCTGCGCCGCGTCGAGAACTTCAACGACGACCTCGCACGCGAAGTGCGCGGCGCGCGCACCGAGCTGGCCGACACGCTCAGCCGCGAACACCGCCTCGAGCTCGACAACGTGCGGCTGCACGAGCGCCTGAGCGTGGCGCACGACCTGCACGACGGCCTGGGCAGTTCGCTGGTGCGCTCGATCGCGCTGGTGGAACAGTCGGGCGAGGCGCTGCAGCGGCCGCAGTACCTGTCGATGTTCAAGTCGCTGCGCGACGACCTGCGTCAGATCATCGACACCCACAGCGGCGGCGCGGCCCCGGTCGCCGCCACGCCCACGCAATGGCTGGCGCCGATGCGCCACCGCTTCGGCCGCCTGTTCGAGGAGATGGGCGTGCGCAGCCACTGGCAGACCCCCGCGGCCTGGCCCTGTGCGCTGTCCGCGCGCCAGGTGCTGGGCCTCACGCGCCTGCTCGAAGAGGCGCTGGCCAACGTGGTGAAGCACAGCCGCGCGCGGACCCTGCGCGTGCAGCTGTTGGCCGACGGCGAAGCGGGCGTGCTCCTGAGCGTCGAGGACGACGGCGTGGGCTTCGACGCGGTGACGGTCGCCTCATCGATCGGCGGACTGGGCCTGCGCAGCATGCAGGCGCGCATGGCCCGCATCGGCGGCACTTTGCAGATCGACGCGGGCGACGGCGGCACGCGGCTGGCGGCGAGGGTGCAGGCACCCGTGACAGGCGCTGGCAGCAGCTGAGGCCCGCTGCGCGCGTGATCAGCGCGCCTTGCGGAACGCGCGCACCTCGGGCGCCGGGTGGTCTTCGATGTGCTGCAGCAGGAAGTCCAGAAACTCCTGCGCCGACGGCGAGAGCCCCCGGTCCTTGTTCAGCCACACCTGGAACTTGCGGCTGAGCACGGGCGTGACGAGCGGGCGGAATTCGAGCTGCTGGCGCTGCAGCAGCTCGCCCGCATACGGCAGGCAGGTGGTCACGCCCAGGCCGTGCTCGACCATGCTCAGCGCCGTGGTCAGGAAGGCCACTTCATGCGTCGGGCTGAACTCCAGCCGACCCGGCGACGCATACAGCTCGGCGCTGAGCAGCTGCGTGTATTCCCCCTGCAGCGAGATCACGGGGTAGCGGACCAGGTCGCTCCAGGCGACCCTTTGCTTTTTGGTGAGCGGATGCCCCGGGGGCAGCACCGCGAGGAAGGGCAGGGTGAAGAGCGTGCGCGCCACCACGTTGGCGGGCGCGTCGCGCTCGGGGCCGATGGCCAGGTCCACGTCGCCGTTGATGAGCCGGCCCAGCACACTTTCGACCATCGAGTCCTGCAGGCGCACGCGGATGCCGGGGTACTTCCGGGCGAAGGCGGCCATGATTTCCGGCATGACCGTGCACGCCATCACCTGCGGCACTGCGATGCGCACGGTGCCGGTGCGCAGCTCGCGCAGGTCGGACACCGCATCGAGCGCCATGCCCAGGTCCTGCAGGATGCGCTCGGCCATCGGCAGGAACACCTCGCCCGCGCTGGACAGCTGCAGCTTGCGCGTCGTGCGGTGAAGCATCTGCACGCCCAGGTTCGACTCCAGGTCCTTGATGAGGCCGCTCAGCGCCGACTGCGTGATGTGCAGCCGCAAAGCCGCCTCGGTCACGCTGCCGGCGCGGGCGACCGCGATGAAGGCGCGCAATTGGCGCAACGTGACATTCATCGGTTTATCCGATAAGTGGGAAAGAAATATCTGATTGAACCATGAATGAAGCTCGCATCCAATCGCAGCGCCATCACAACAACCACTGCCAGGAGACATCGTTCATGCCCGTTTCTCATCGCCTTGCGCGCCGCGGTTTTCTTTCGCTCGCGGCCGCTGCACTTGCTTTCGCGGGGGCTCCCGCGCAAGCGCAGGCGCAGGCCTTTCCGTCCAAGCCGATCAAGTGGATCGTCGGCTACCCCGCCGGCGGTGGCAGCGACTTCCTGGCCCGCACCATCGGCGCGCAGATGTCGGTCCAGGCTGGCCAGCCGGTGATCGTCGACAACCGGGCCGGTGCGGGCGCCATCATCGGCGCCGAGGTCACGGCCCGGTCGCCGGGTGACGGCTACACCGTGTTCACGGCCGACAACGGCGTGCTCGTGTACAACCCCGCGCTCTACAAGAAGCTGCCCTATGCCGTCGACCGCGACTTCGCGATGCTCGGCCTGATGGCGCGCACGCCGCTCGTGCTGGTGGCGGCGCCCTCGACGAACCTCAAGACCATCGGCGCCCTGATGGAGCAGCTCAAGAGCAAGCCGGGCACGCTGTCGTACGCCTCGCCGGGCAACGGCAGCCCGCACCACCTGGCGATGGAGCTGTTCCTGAGCCGCAGCGGCCTGTCGACCATGCACGTGCCGTACCGCGGCGCCGCACCTGCGCTGCAGGACGTGATGGGCGGGCAGGTGCCGTTGATGGTGGTGGACACCTCGTCGGGGCTCAGCGCCATCCAGTCGGGCAAGGTCATTCCGCTGATGGCGTTCAGCGCCAAGCGCCTGCCGATCCTGCCCGCCGTGCCCACGGTGGGCGAGCAGGGCTTCAAGGATTCGGAGGCCTACGCGTGGCAAGGGCTGGTGGTGCCCGCCAGCACGCCCGTCGCCATCCAGGAGCGCCTTTCGAAGGAGATGCAGGCGGCGGTGGGCAACGAGAGCGTGCGCAAGAAGCTTCAGGAAGGCGGCTGGGAGCCGGTGCCGAGCGACAGCGTGCTGATGAAGACCTACGCCTTCGCCGAGACCAAGAAGTGGCACGCGCTGATCCGTGAGCGCGGTATCTCGCTGGACTGACGACACCGCCTCGTGAGGGGGCGGGCCGCAGCGCACCGGCGGTGTTGTAGCCTGTCGCCCCATGGATTCCCTCATCGCCGCCTCCGCGCGCGCGCTCGCTGCCGGCGACGCGCTGGGTGCCCTCAAGCGCGTGGCCCTGCGCGACGACCCGCCGGCACTCGCGCTGCGCGGCATCGCCATGGCCCAGCTGGGCGAGCACCCGCGTGCGCGCGAGCTGCTGCGGCGTGCTGCAAGCGGCTTCGGATCACACGAAGAACTGGCGCGCGCACGTTGCGTCGTCGCCGAGGCCGAGGTGGCACTCGCGATGCGCGACCTGGGCGGTTCGCCGCGCGCGCTGATCGCGGCGGCGGCCACGCTCGAGGCGCGCGACGACCTGGCCAATGCGCTGCAGGCGCGGCTCATCGCGGCGCGCCGGCTGCTGCTGCTCGGCCGGCTCGACGAGGCCGCCGCCGCGCTGTCACTGCTCGACGGGCACAGCCTGCCGCCGTTGCTGTCGGCGGTGGCCGAGCTGGCGTCGGCGGAGCTGGCCTTGCGTTCGCTGCGCACCGCCGCGGCACGCGCGGCGCTCGACCGCGCGCACGACGCGGCCTGGCGTGCGCGCGTGCCGGCGCTGCTGGCCGAAGTGGCGGAGGCGCGCGCCGCGCTCGAACGTCCCGCCGCCCGGCGCATCGCTGCAAGCGGCGAACAGGCCCTGCGCCTCGATGAGGTCGAGGCGCTGCTCGCGTCCGATGCACTCGTCGTCGATGCCTGCCGCCGTGGCGTCGGGGGCGGCGACACCTGGCGTTCGCTCGCACGCCGGCCCGTGCTGTTCTCCTTGGCGCGTGCGTTGGCTGCGGCCTGGCCCGGCGATGTCGACCGAGACACGCTGATCGCCGACGCCTTCCGCACCCGCGACCCCGACGAAACGCACCGCGCGCGCCTGCGCGTCGAGATCGGCCGGCTGCGCGCGCTCGTCAAGCCGATGGCGCGCATCGAGGCCACGCCGCAGGGCTTCATCCTCCAACCTCTGGATGCGCGTCCGGTCGTGGTGCTGGCACCGCCCATCGACGGCGAGCAGGCTTCGCTGGTGGCGCTGCTGTCCGACGGCGCGGCCTGGTCGACCTCGGCGCTTGCGCTGGCCCTGGGCGCGAGCCAGCGCACCGTGCAGCGCGCGCTGGCCGAACTCGAGGCGCAGCGGCGCGTGCGTGCCATCGGTCAGGCCAGGGCGCGCCGCTGGCTGGCCCCGCCGCTGGCGGGATTCACGACGATCTTGTTACTCCCCGCCGCGCTGCCGATTGAATAGAGTCGGGCTCATGCGCTACCCCCTGTGGCGCACCTACAGGAGCCCACCATGAGCAGCAGCAGTCAGAGCAAGAAGGCAGGCAAGGACCGTTTCGAAGGCGCGGTGCAGGCCGCGCAGATCGTGCGCGAGTACGGACCGTTCGAAGGCGTGGAGCGCATCCACGGCGTGACGCACGACGGCCACCAGGTGTGGGCCGCCACCGGCGGGCAACTGGTCGCCTTCGACCCCGCGAGCGGCGAAGCCACGCGCCGCATCGACGTCGCCTGCGACGCCGGCACCGCCTTCGACGGCACCTGCTTCTATCAGATCGTCGAGGCGCGCATCGACAAGATCGACGCCGCCACGGGCAAGGTGCTGGCCTCGATTCCCGCGCCCGGCAACGGCTCCGACTCGGGCCTCACCTGGGCCGAAGGCAGCCTGTGGGTGGGCGAGTACCGCGACCGCAAGATCCACCAGATCGACCCGGCGACCGGCGCGATCCGTCGCACCATCGAATCGAACCGATTCGTCACGGGCGTGACCTGGGTCGACGGCGAACTCTGGCACGGCACCTGGGAAGGCGACCAGAGCGACATCCGCCGCATCGACCCCGCCAGCGGCGACGTGATCGCGCGGCTGGAAATGCCCAGCGGCGTCGGCGTGAGCGGCCTGGAGTCCGACGGCGCGGGGCTCTTCTACGCCGGCGACGGCCGGGCCAGCAAGGTCCGCGCGGTGCGGCGCCCGAAGACGGCCACGGCCTGAACAACACACACGCCAAGGAGCACACCATGAACACCCCAGTGAATCACCCCGTCGTGACCCCCGAGCACTGGATCGACGCGCGCAAGTCGCTGCTGGCGCGCGAGAAGGAACTGACCCAGCTGCGTGATCGGATCGCCGAGGAGCGCCGCGCGCTGCCGTGGACCCGCGTCGAGAAGGCCTATGTCTTCGACACGCCCCAGGGCCGCCGCCCGCTGGCCGACCTGTTCGAAGGCCGCCGCCAACTGCTGGTGCAGCACTTCATGTTCGGCCCCGACTGGGAGCAGGGCTGCCAGAGCTGCTCGTTCATGGCCGACCATTCCGACGGCATGCGCGTGCACCTCGAGCACCGCGACGTCACGCTGGTGGCCGTGTCGCGCGCGCCGCTGGCCCGCATCGAAGCCTTCCGCCGGCGCATGGGCTGGCAGTTCGCCTGGGTCTCGTCGCACGACAACGACTTCAACCACGACTTCGGCGTGAGCTTCACGCCCGACGAAATGGCCAGCGGCGCCGTTGCCTACAACTACGTGAAGCAGCCGTTCCCGAGCGAAGAGGCACCCGGCGTCAGCGTGTTCTTCAAGGACGACGCCGGCGACGTGTTCCACACCTACTCGACCTACGGTCGCGGCGTGGAAGTGATGATGGGCACGTACAACATGCTCGACCTCGTGCCCAAGGGCCGCGACGAGCACAACCCGTCCTACGCGATGGACTGGATCCGTCACCACGACCGCTACGAACCCGCGCCCGTTGCGGCGGCGGGTGGTTGCTGCCACGCGCAGTCGTAAGAAGCGCGCGACCTGGCGTGTCGATCGGTCCGCACCATGGCAAGCCTCTGGCCCTGGCTGGCGGTGGCGGGAATGGGCGTCCTGCACGGCCTGAACCCCACCACCGGCTGGATGTTCGCCGCCGCATGGGGCCTGCGTTCGCACGACCGGGCGCAGGCGTTGCGGGCGCTGTGGCCGATCGGCGTCGGGCACGTCGCCTCGGTGGCGCTCGTGGTCATTGCGGTGGCCTTCGGCCTGTCGATGGACCGGGGCCTGCTGCAGTGGCTGGCCGGCGGGCTGATCGCCGTGGTCGTGCTCGTTCACCTGTCGGGCCGTCTTCCCGCCATGGCGTGTGCGCCGGCGGGGCACGCGGGGCTGGCGCTGTGGTCTTTCATGATGTCCACGGCGCATGGTGCCGGGCTGATGCTGGTGCCGGCGCTGATCCCGCTGTGCATGGGCGATGCGGCGAAGGGCGCGATGAGTGGCTCGCTCGTGCTGGCGCTCGCGGCCGTCGCGCTCCACACGGCGGCGATGCTGGCCACCACCGGGCTGATGGCCGTCGGCGCCGGGGCGGGCGTGGGCTGGCTGCGGCGCTTCACACGGCGATCACCTGCGATGCCGCACTGAACGCCCGATGCGCGCAAAGCGCATAAGCAAACGCGAAAACCGGCGTTCCATTCGAGCGGCCTGCGGCGCAACACTCGAAGGCTCTCGACCCCACAGGCCTTCGGATGCCCGGTACCTTCACTTCCCCGCGCAAGCGGCTCGGCTTTTTCAGCCGGCTGCTCGACGATGCCCCCGCCGCCGAGCGCTACCGCCTCGTCACCGCACAGATCGCCCATGCCGAGGCCTTCGGCTTCGATTCCGCGTGGGTGGCGCAGCACCATTTCCATGAACACGAGGGCGGCCTGCCGTCGCCCTTCGTCTTCCTCGCCCACGTCGCCTCGCGCACGCGGCGCATCCGCCTGGGCACGGGCATCGTCACGCTGCCGCTGGAGAACGCGGTGCGCACGGCCGAAGACGCGATCGTGCTGGACCTGCTCTCGGGCGGCCGGCTCGAAGTGGGCGTCGGCACGGGCGGCACGCCGGCGTCCTTCGCGGCCTTCGGGCTGGACAGCGACGACCGCGCGGCGCTGTTCGAACGGCAGCTCGCCACGGTGCGCGACGCCTGGGCCGGCCGGCCGCTGCCCGGCGGCGACACGCTGTACCCGGCGGGCGCGCAACTGCTCGGCCGACTCTGGCAGGCCACGTTCTCGGTGAGTGGCGGCACGCGCGCGGGCACGGCTGGCGACGGGCTGATGCTCTCGCGCACGCAGCCACGCACTGCGCAGGCGCCCGACGCATCGCTGGCCGACCTGCAGGACCCGATCATCGACGCCTACCTGGCCGCGCTGCCGCCGGGGCGCACGCCGCGCATCGTGGGCTCGCGCAGCGTGTTCGTGGCGGACACCCGCAAGGAGGCGCTGCGCCTGGCCGAGACCGGGCTGCGCCGCGCGGTGGTGCAGGCCGCCGCCACGGGGCAGATCGGCCTGGCCGACCGCGTCCGCGCCGATGCGCCGCTCGACGAACTGATCGCCGCGTACGACGTGCATGTCGGCGCGCCCGACGACGTGATCGCCTCGCTGCGCGCCGACCGCACGCTCGGGCGTGTGACCGACCTCGTGTGCCAGGTGCATTCGGTCGATCCGCCGCACGCGGCCATCCTGCGTTCCATCGAACTGACCGCCACGGTCGTCGCACCGGCCCTGGGCTGGGCGCGCGACACGGGCGTGCCGGACCTTCAATCGCTTGCGCTTCTCTAGGCTGTTGTTTCCATGAATGCCGTTGTTTCTTCTTCTCCCGTTCCCGAGGCTGTCGACGTGATCGACCGGCTGGTGGGCATCGCGCCCGGCAGCGCGCTCGACCGCCTGCGCGCGCAGCGCGAGCAGGCGCGCACGCAGGCGCAGCAGAGCTATCTCGCGCTGTTCGCGCCGGCCGAGCCCGTGGCCGGCCACTTCGAGATCGCAGACCGTTTCGCCATCGCGGCCTTCGTCGCCGGATTGCACGGGCAACCCGAGGTGGCGCGCTTCTATGCCGAGGCCTTGGCGGGGCAGGGCGTGGCGCAGGCCATCGAGGCCGAGGTCGCACGCGGTGCCGCGCAAGGGCCGTACGGCCGCTATCCGGTGGGCCCGCTCAGCGTGGAAGACCAAGCCGGTCCTGTCTATGCCATCGATGGCGCGCAGCGCACGGTGCTCGGCGAACGGCTGTCGGCCGGCCTTGCACATGCGCACCTGCTGGTTTTCCACCCGCGCGACGCCAGCCCGGCCGCACTGCAGGCGCTGCTCGATGCGGGATGGCGCACCACGGAGATCGTCACCTTGTCGCAGCTGGTGGCGTTCCTCGCGTTCCAGATCCGCGTCGTCATCGGCCTGCGCGCGCTGGCCACCCCTTCTGCATGAGCGCCCCATGAGCACCGAATCGACCCTGACCCATCCCGGCAACACGCACCCGCGCAGCTTCACGCAGGCGCAGCTTGAATGGCTGCCCTGGCTCGCGCCGCTGCCCGAGGACGAACTGACCGAGCGCCACTACGCGGGCCTCGTCGATGCGTCGCGCGCCAAGTCGCCGTACTTCCGCCTGCTGGCACGCGACCCCGACATCCTGGGCGCGCGCACCCGCACCGACAAGGACATCTTCTACAACCCCGACGCCGGCCTGCCACGCGCCGAGCGCGAGCTCTCGGCCGCCGCGGCCTCGCGCTTCAACGGCTGCATCTACTGCGCCTCGGTGCATGCGCGCTTCGCCTCGCATTTCTCACAGCGCACGGACGATGTGCAGCGCCTGCTCGACGAGGGCGTGCAGGCCGAGCTGGGCGCGCGCTGGAATGCGATCGTGCAGGCCTCGGTCGCGCTGTCGGCCACGCCGTCGACCTTCGGGTCCGCGCACGTCGAGGCCTTGCGCGCGCAGGGGCTGGACGATCTCGCGATTGCCGACGTCGTGCACGGCGCGGCCTTCTTCAACTGGGCCAACCGGTTGATGCTGTCGCTGGGCGAGCCGCAGGAGCCCGCTGCCGCCTAGGCGCGGATCACCGCGCGCAGATTTGTTGCGGCGGCAAGTGAGCGGGATCACAGTCGGGCGCGCGGCGTGCCCGTGGGTCGGCACGATGACCCGCATGCACACCGACGCTCCTGGGTACGCAACGACACGCCACGGCCGCGCGTCCGGCCCGGCCTTCGGCAATCCTTTCGTCCGCTGCCGATGCGGACTGGCCGGGCTGGAGCGCATCCACCGACGGTCGTGGATGAAGTTCCTGCCCGGCCTGCGCTTCTATCGCTGCAGCAGTTGCGGCAAGCCGCAGCTGGCGCCGAAGCGTGCGGTGCGCGACGCGGTCATTGCGCACAGGAGCGAGCAGCAGAACCAGCGCTAGCTGGTGTGGTGTCCCGCAAATAACTGCGCATGAAATCGCGCTTTTCACGCCAGGGCGGCGTTGCAAATCCTCGCCGGGACGCTGCTGGTGCTCAGGCGTTGTCGTCCGTCGTCTTCGCCTGCAACTGCCGCTGGCGTTCGGCGATGGCCATGTCGCGCGCCACGTCGTAGCCGAGCGTGCGCACCGAGAACGAGCGGCTCACGCTGCCCTTTCCCGCCGTGTAGGTGATCGCCACCCAGTACCCGGGATGGCCCGCGCGCGGCGTCTTGAACTGCACGCCGCTGACGCCGCTCGTGTTATTGCGTCGCACGATCTCCGACTTCGAGCGCTTGGGCGGCAGCGCCGCTTCGTCGTCGGGCGGCGGGCGCCGGCGGATGGCTTCTTCGGCGGGGTGCAGCCGCGCGAGGCCGACCATGCGGCCGAGCTGGCGTTGCCGCTCGCCGATGGCATGCGCGCGGGCCGCAGGGCCCCAGTCGGCGAGGTCGAATTCGGCGCGCAGGATCTCCTCGTTGCCGAGGTAGGTCTTGGCCAGCCAGGCCACCGGCTTGCCTTGTGCGGACAAGCGGCTGAAGACGCCGGGCTCGCCCGTCTTGTTGTTGCTGCGCAGGGTCTGCGCGCGTTCCTTGCGCGCGACCGGCGGATGCTCCTTCACGATGGTGTCGCGCCAGGCCTGGGCGCGTCGCAGCGCCTGCTGGGGGCCGCCGTAGCTGGCGTGGCCGAAGAGGCGCGCGTAGCGCACGCCGTTTCGCACGAGCGACACCTCGAAGCCCCAGGGGCGGGGCGAAATGCCATACATGTCGACGGGGTTCGGAATTCCTTTGGGCATCGTCGGTGCTGTCCTTGTGTCAGGGCCGGTGAAGGCGGCGCGTCATGGCGCTTCGGGGCTGTCGCCGTTCCAGGCACAGAGCTCGTCGGAGAGCTCGTGGGCGTCCGGCGGCAGGCTGCCGAAATCGGTCGAGGCGAAGGTCGGCGGCACGTGCACGCCCTGGTCGTCGCGGCGCACCAGCCCGCGGCTTTCCATGTCGCGCATGGTCTTGTTGACGACCTCGCGCGAGAGTCCCGAGTACGACGCGATCACCGCCTGCGTGATGCGCTTGTCGTAGCCGCCCGTGGCGGCCGGCGCCAGCTGCGTCAGCTCGTGCAGCACGCGGCTGACGAGGCTTTCGGACGACAGCGACGAGATGCGGCGCAGCTGCCCGCGCACCATGGCGACGCGCTTCATCGCGATCTCCAGCAGGCCCATGGTCACCTCGGGGTACAGCGCGCACAGCCGGCGCACCGCGGCCACCGGCAGGTGGTAGACCGACGAGGGCAGGGCGGCCACCAGCGTCGAGGTGGCTTGGTAGCTGTTCTCGCCCAGCGAGGGGCCGAGGAAGAAATCGCCCCGGCGGATGAAGTCGGTCGTCACGTCCCGGTCGACCGCGCGCAGCAGGCCCGTGGCCACGCAGTAGATGCGGTCGGTGTGCGTGTCCGCCTGCAGCACGATCTCGTTGCGCCGGTAGGAATGCAGCGCGCTGCTGCGAATCAAGGCGGCGCGCTCGTCGGGCGGCACGCTGGCGATCAGGGGATGGAGATACATGGCCAAGGGGGTTGCGAGACCATCGGCGGTTCGTTCTCATGGGCGAATCCACGGGCGGCGGTCAAGGAACAGGACGGTGCGGCGCCCCCGGGGCGACTCGCCATCGGGCGCCCCTTCGCCGGGCCGGGCTGCGATGGGCTGAAGGCGGCAAGGCCATCTCAGCCGGGCTGGAGCTGCGCGAACAGCGTGTCGATCCGGGCCCGTTCCTCGGCGCCTCGCAGACAGCGCTCGCGCAGCCACAGGGCATCTCCCTGCCGCGCGATGCGCAGGTCGTACACGTGTTCGATGTCGTCCACCACGACATCGCTCGCAGGCCGCCCCTTGGCCGTCGGCGCGGGATGCGGTTGTGCGGCCCACAGTGCCAGTTCGATCTCGGCCGGGCTCATCGGCCCGCTGTCGCGCAGGGCGATCCAGTCGGCATGCAGCAGCGGCTGCGCGGCGATGCCCTTCACGAGGATCGGCTCGCGCCCGAGCGCGGCCAGCAGGTCGTCCAGCCGCGCGTGGCGGGTTCGCAGCAGAAAGCAGTCGTCGCGCAGGCAGCTCAGGTCGGTGTCGCCCGACGGCGGGAAGGCCGCGAAGAGCCGGCGCCGGATCTCGCGGCTCACGCCTGTTGCCACCTCCGGGCCGTCGGAGTCGGCCAGTTGCGCCAGGTTGGCGATGAAGACCAGCGCACACACCCGGTCCGCCGGTGGGGGAGACGAAGGCCGCACCACTTCGGCGTCGCGGCGCAGCGCTGGCAGGCAGGACGCCAGCGCTGCGCGCCATCGCGTGCCGAAAGGTTCGAGTTCCGTGAAAAACAAGGCAGCCATTTCATCCCCAGTAGAGAGAGTTCCGGTTGACGTTCGATCCGAAGGAATGCTACGAATCGCGCCCTCTTTTGACATTCGCTTTCGCGGCGCGGATGTGTCGCGAGTCACATCCGGATGCAATTGCCCGCGGCGAGCGCCGGCCGAAGGGCGAAGCGGGCCCGGACCGGCCCGCCGACCGGCGATCGGCAAGGCCTGGAACCGTGGCTTGCGCCGGTGGGCGCTGTGCGCCATCCCCCCGAACACCCGGGCTGTTATCTCTGTTATCGTTTGTAAAAATTATCCGAGGTCCACGCGGACCTGTCAGGAAAAATCGGGAGTTCCCGTTCATGACCCGCGGCTTCTGGCGTGGCGCCGGCTGCATGGAGGAAGAGGGGCGTGCCGCATGTCCGACACCGACAGTCGCATCCAGCGCTTTCACACCGGCATGGTGTCGCGCAAAGACGGGTTCGCCTTCTGGGCTGACGAGATCGGCCCGCACGTGGGGCGGCTGGACAGCCCCGAGCGCAGCCACTTCCAGCAGGAACTCACCATCGTCGACACGGCCGGGATGGCCTTCATGCGGGTGCACGGCAGCGGCGCGACCATCGAGCGCACAGGGCCGAGCCAGCTCATGGGCGCCGAGGTCTATCCCTATCACCTGCTGATCAAGCTCGACGGCGGCCTGGCCATCAGCGAGCAGCGCCAGCGCATCGAACTGGCTGCGGGCGACATGGTCCTGATCGATTCCTGGCAGCCGCTGCGCCTGCGCTCGACCGAGGCCACCAACTCATGGACGCTGGGCCTGTCGGAAGCGGTGGTGAACCGCTGGCTGCCGCATGCGGACCAGTCCACCGACCTGCGGCTGGCCGGCGCCAAGGGCTGGGCCGGGATGCTGTCGGGCTACCTGCGGGCGCTGGACGTCGAGCACCTGTGCAGCATCCAGAGTCCCGCGCAGCGCCAGCTGCTCGGTGAGCACCTGATGTCGATGCTGTCGTTCTCGCTGGAACAGAACGGCTTGAGGGCGCAGCCGGGCGCGCTGGGCGAGCGCGTGTCGCCGCGCGACGGCGACCTGCACGCCCGCATGCGGGCCTGGATTCGCGAGCACCACGCCGACACCGAGATCGATGCGCAGAAGCTGGCCGCCAGCTTCAACGTGTCGGTGCGCTACGTGCACAAGGTGTTCGCCAAGGCCGCGCGCGGCATGACCTTTCTCGAAACCCTGCAGAACGACCGGCTCGAGGCCGCGGCCCGCATGCTGCGCAGCCCCGAGGGGGCGCGCAAGTTCGTCGCCCAGGTCGCCTACGACTGCGGCTTTGCGGACCCGGCCTACTTCGGCCTCGTCTTCCGCAAGAAGTACGGCTGCACGCCGCGCACCTTTGCCCTGCAGCAGGGGCAGGCCGCGGCAGACGGCACGCTGCTCGTCAGCTGACCGGCGCGCCGCCGGCCCGGCCGCCCTGGCCGGTGGATGGGTGCATGGCGTGGCCGCCGTGCCCGATCCTCATATTTCTGTTCCCTTCATTCATACCTGTGAACTTTATTTGGGAATAGATTCACTTCCCAAGGAATTGCGCCGGCCGTAAATGCATTCGTAAAAAAATGCGTCTGCCTTCAACAATTCAGAGCAATTTATTCCTGAAGGGTTGAATGATGAAAGTCGATTTCCCCGCCAACGGGGCAAAAATAGAAGTTTGTGACGCCACGGTGTGCAAGGTAATTTTCAATGTTTGAGCAAAACTCCCCGCACATTGCAGTGTTGGACCCCTCTCCCCGAACGCGGTGGCACGCCAGTCGTGCCGTCAAGATGCTGGGTTATACGCCCGTCGCATTTGCGCATGTCGACGAATTGATTTCGCAGGTGGCGCCCGGCGGTAATTTCGAGGCACTGCTGCTTTCAATTCCGTCGGCGCCCGACGACGTACAAAAACTCGTGGGCCAGGTGCGTGAAACGCTGCGTTATCACACGCCATTGATCATGAGCGCGCGCAAGCGGCAGATCCGCGGGTTGTCGCTGTTGCATGCCGGCCCCGACGACGCCGTGCTGCCGGAGCCGTCGACCTTCGAGGAGATGTACTTCATGCTCGAATTCTTTCTGCGCCAGCGCAACCGGCCGGTGGTGCCGCGCAGCCTCGACTGGCAGGAATTCAGCCTGTTGTCGCCGTTCGACATGGTCGACGTGGCCGGCACCGAGATTCGCCTGACGCCGATCGAATTCGACCTCGCGGCCGAATTCTTCCGCCACATGAACCGGCCGCTGGACCGGGAGCACCTGGAAATGATCGGCTGGCAAAGCGGCGTGGCCGCCGGCTCGCGCACGCTGGACGCCAACGTGTCGAAGCTGCGCCGCAAGCTCGGGTTGTATGTCGACCAGCCGCACGGCCTGTCGCTGCACGCGGTGTGGGGCATGGGCTATCAATTGAGCCAGCTGGGCAAGCGCGAGGCGCCCGGCACCTGGACGTTCCCAGCGGACTTCCGGGTGGCGTCGGCCGCGCCGTCGCAGCTGTCGACCTGAGCGGCGATTCAGCGCGCGGGTGGCTGCTGCTGTTGCGGCTGCGCCAGCACCCAGCGCGCGAGCAGCTGCGCGTCGGCCTCAGATACCAGCGACTGGCGCGGCATGATCACGCGGCCCCAGGTGCCGACGCTGCCGTTGCGGATCTTGTCGGCCAGACGTGCCGGTGCGGCGGCGTCGCCGCGGTAGCGCTCGGCGATCTGCGCGAAGCCCGGCCCGACCTGCTTGTGCACCAGGCCGTGGCAGGCCATGCAGGCGTTCTTGCGGGCCAGGTCGACAGCGGAAAGTTGCGGCTGCTGGGCTGCGGCACCGAAGGATGCGGCGGCGAGTGCGATCGAGAGAAAGTGGGGAGCGGAAAGCCGGGGAATACAGGGCATGGAGGGGAAACCGGGGAGGGGTGAAAACTGTACCTTGCCCTGTCGCAGGCCCCGGATCGCCGCCCGAATGCCCCGTCTGGAGGACGTCTCTCATTCGCGACAAGTCGATTCAAGAGTAACTATATGTATGGTTAAATCCCTCGCAACTACCGCGAAGAGGACGAGGGATTCCCATGAAGCTGCCGCTCAGCATTGCATTGGCCACCGTGGTTCTGGCCGGATGCGCCAGCGCACCGCCGCCCGGGCCCGGCCAGGGCACCGGCATGTCGTACGTGCCGATGGTGGCCATGGAAGGCGTGGACAAGGTGCGCTACGACAGCGACGTGGCCGACTGCCGCACCGCCGCCACCCGCATCACCGCGCGCAGCGAATCGGGCGACGCCATGTGGGCCGCGCTGGGCCTGGGCCTGATCACGGTGCACGGCCAGGGCATCGTCGCCGCGGCCTCGTACACCGGCATCAGCGCCGCCGTCATCGACTGGAACACCCGCCCCAGCAGCGCGCTGATCGCCGAGCACCAGCAGATCGCCATCGTCCATTGCATGGCCAAGCGCGGCTACCGCAACCTCGACCCGAACGTGCAGGACACGTTCTACGGCAACACCTTCAACCCCGTGCTCGCCCTCAAGCCGCGCCGTACGGGCATCGACACCTACAACGTCGAGCGCCTGGCCAAGGCCGGCCGCTGCAACGTGCAGCCGCGCGCCGAGCTGACGGCCAAGGGCCCGGGCTACGAGAGCTACAGCGTGCCGTGCACCACCGGCGTGGCCTGGGCCGTGCGCTGCGAGTTCGGCAACTGCCGCGTGCTGGCGCAGACACCGATGCGCCCCACGGCGCCCGTGCGCCGCTCCTGAGCCGGACCTTCCGGGCTCACTTCACGACCATGCCCTTGAGCGCCGGGTCGGGCGGCGGGGGCTTGAGCTTCATGTTGCGCAGCGTCTTCACGAGCAGCTGCGCGATCATCATGTTGCGGTGCCGCTTGCTGTTGGCCGGAATCACGTGCCAGGGCGCGTGGTCGCTCGAGGTGGCGGCCAGCGCGTTCTGATAGGCCTTCTGGTAGTCGGTCCACTTGGTGCGCACCTCGAGGTCGCCCATGCTGAACTTCCATTGCTTGCCGGGCGTGTCGATGCGGGCCTGCAGCCGTTCGCGCTGCTCGTCCTTGTCGATGTGCAGCATGCACTTGACGACGACGGTGCCGGTCTCGGTGAGCAGCCGCTCGAAGTCGTTGATCTGCGCATAGCGGCGGCGGGCCTCGTCGCCGTCGATCCAGCCTTCGACCACGGGCACCAGCACGTCCTCGTAGTGGCTGCGGTTCCACACCATGATCTCGCCAGTGCGCGGCACGGCGGCGTGGCAGCGCCAGAGGTAGTCGTGCGCGCGTTCGTCCTCGCTGGGCGCCTTGAAGGCCGTCACCCGCACGCCCAGCGGCGAGGTGCGCGAGAACACCCAGCGCACCGTGCCGTCCTTGCCGCTGGTGTCCATGCCCTGCAGCACCAGCAGCACCTTGCGCCGGCCTTCGGCATGCAGCACGTCCTGCAGCTCATCGAGCTCGACGGCCAGGGTGTCGAGCTCGGCACGCTGGGCCGACTCGTCATCCGTGAGAAAGGGCGTATCGTCGGGGTCGATCCGCGAGAGCTTGAACTTGCTGCCGACGCGGTACTTCTTGAACTTGGACATCTGCGGGCGCTCCGTCAAAAAAGAAACGAAGCCCGCAGGGTACGCGAATCAGCGCTGCGGGCGACCGCGTGGAGGCGGGTGGTCGTCGTCGCCGTTGCTTTCGTCGATCGACGCACTCCAGCGGTTGTCCCACTCGGCCTGGTGGCGCACGCCGTCGATTTCGCGCCGGTCGCGCTTGGTCGGGCGGCCCTGCTCGATGGCCAGGGCCGGCTCGCTGCCCATGCGGCGCTGCTCGCGGAAGGCGGCCTGCGCCGCCAGGCTCTCGGGCGTTTCCTCGTACAGCTGCTGGGCCACGGGCGCCGGGCCGCGCTGGCCGCTGAGGCCGCGCACGGTCACGGTCCGCGTGAGCGGGCCCAGGCGCATCGCGACGGTGTCGCCGGCCTTGACCTCGCGCGAAGCCTTGGCGACCTCGCCGTTCACCTGGATGCGGTTCTTGCCGATTTCGTCCGCGGCCAGCGAGCGGGTCTTGAAGAAGCGGGCGGCCCAGAGCCACTTGTCGATGCGCAGACGGTCCATGAAGGTCGGAAAAGAAAGGTCAGCCATTGTGGCGCGACAGCGGCAGCCGCACCACGGCGTCGAGCCCGGTCACGCGGTCGGTGCCGCCGGGGTTGGGTACCGTGCGGTTGTCGAGGCTGATGCGTCCACCCAGGGCCAGAACGATCTCGCGGCAGATCGCCAGGCCCAGGCCCGAGCCGCTCGCGGTGTTGCCCGCCGAGAACGGCGCGAACAGGCGCTGGCGCAGCTCGGCGGAAATGCCCGGGCCGTCGTCGCGCACGGTGAGCACGGCCTCGTCGCCCTCGGCCTGCACGCGCACCGAGAGCGGCGCGCCCGCGGGGCTGTGCTTGATGGCGTTGTGCAGCAGGTTGCGCGTGAGTTCCTGCAGCATCCACTGGTGCGCGCGCACGGTCACGGCGTCGTCGGCGGCCAGCTCGAAGTCGAGCGCCTTGTCGGCCACCAGCGGCGACAGGTCGAGCGCGATGTGGCGCACCACGTCGCCCAGGTCGAGCAGCGCCGACTCGGGCTGCTGGCGCAACTGCTCCACCTTGGCCAGCGACAGCATCTGGTTGGCCAGCGTGGTGGCGCGCTCGACGGTCTGGCTGATCTCGACCAGCGCCTGCTCGGGTGCCACGTCGCCGCGGCGCGCCGACTGCACTTGCGCCTTCAGCACGGCCAGCGGCGTGCGCAACTGGTGGGCGCTGTCGCGCACGAAGCGCTTCTGGTGGTCGAGCAGGCGCTGCAGCCGGCCCATGACCTCGGTGGTGGCGTCGATCAGCGGGCGCAGCTCGGCCGGGGCGCCGGGCGCGTCGATGGGCGAGAGGTCGTCTTCGGGGCGCCGCTCGATGGCTTCGCCGAGCTCGCGCACCGGCCGCGTGGCGCGCTGCACCACGACCACGGTGACCAGCGCGATCACGCCCATCAGCAGCAACTGGCGCCAGAGCATGTCGAGCAGCAGCTTGCGCACGAGCGTCTCGCGCAGCTCCAGCGTCTCGGCCACCTGCACCACGGCCATGCCGCGGCCGCGCGCGCTGGCCACCGGCTGCAGCATCACGGCGACACGCACCGGCTGGCCGCGAAACTCGGCGTCGTAGAAATCGACCAGCGCCGCGTACGCCCCGCGGTCGGGGATGCGCCCGCGCCAGAAGGGCAGCTCGGCGAAGCCCGAGACCATCTCGCCGTCGAGCGCCGACACGCGGTAGAACAGCCGGCTGCGGTTGTCGGCCTCGAAGGCCTCGAGCGCGGAGTAGGGCACGATCGCGCGCAGCCGCGCCATGTCGTCGTAGCCTTCCACGTCGAGCTGCTCGCCGATGGTCTTGGCCGAGGCCAGCAACGTGCGGTCGTAGGCGGTGGTGGCGGCTGCCAGGCTCTGGCGGTACAGGCTCACGCTATTGATCACGACGAACACCGCGACTGGCACCAGGATGCCGAGCAGGAGCCGCGCGCGCAGGGACGACATCGTGCGCCGCAGGGCCGCCCTCAAGTCTCGGCCCGCAAGAGATAGCCCAGGCCGCGCATCGTCATCAGCACGGTGCCGGTACCCACCAGCTTCTTGCGCAGGCGGTACACGACCACCTCGATGGCCTCGTACTGCACCTCGGATTCGCCCGGGAACACCAGCTCGAACAGGCGCTCCTTGGTGACCGCGTGGCCGGGCTTCATCATCAGCGCCTTGAGCAGCGCGAGCTCGCGCGGCGTGAGCTCGAGCAGTTCCGAGCGGTGGTAGACGGCGCCGTTGTCGGGCTCGAAGCGCAGGCTGCCGACCTCCAGCGGGTTCAGCGTGGGGTCGGGCCCCGCGCTCAGGCTGCGCCGGCGCAGCGCGCGGATGCGGGCCTCGAGCTCGTCCAGGTCGAAGGGCTTGGGCAGGTAGTCGTCCGCGCCGGCGTTCAGGCCCATGATGCGGTCGCCCACCGTGCCGCGCGCGGTCAGCAGCAGCACCGGCGTGCGCAGGCCCTCGGCGCGCGCCTGGGCCAGCACCTGCAAGCCGTCCACGTGCGGCAGGCTCAGGTCGAGAGCCACCACATCGGGCTCGACGGCGCGCCACTGCGCGATCGCCTGCGCGCCGTCGCCGCAGATGCGCACGTCGATGCGGCGTCGCCCGAGGGTGCGCTGCAGGGTGATTTGCATCGAGGGGTCGTCTTCGACGAGCAGCAGCTTCATACGGGCAGGGGTCGGTACTTCGGTGTTTTCCCCAGTCTGGTGGACAGCCAACTGACAGCGGGGCGGCGCATGATAGCGGCTCAGGTCCAAGTCAGGTTCCATCCGTTCCCAAGTTCTCAGGAGACACCAACGATGCGTCGCGATACCTTTTTGAAGTCCCTGGCCGCACTGGCCGCTGCCGGCGCTTTGCCGCTGTCGGCGCGCGCTGCCGCCAACGTCAAGATGATGATCCCGGCCAACCCGGGTGGCGGCTGGGACACCACCGGCCGCGCGCTGGGCAAGGCCCTGACCGACGCCAAGGTGGCCGACACCGTCGCCTACGACAACAAGGGCGGTGCCGCCGGTGCGCTGGGCCTGGCCCAGTTCGTCAACGGCTCCAAGGGCGATGCCAACGCGCTGATGGTCATGGGCTCGGTCATGCTGGGCGGCATCATCACCGGCAAGCCGCCGGTCAACCTGTCGCAGGCCACGCCCATCGCGCGCCTGACCACCGAATACAACGTCTTCGTGCTGCCGTCGAACTCGCCGTTCAAGACCATGAAGGACGTGGTCGAGCAGCTCAAGAAGGACCCGGGCAGCGTCAAGTGGGGCGGCGGTTCGCGCGGCTCCACCGAGCACATCGCCGCGGCCATGATTGCGCAGAAGGTCGGCGCCGATCCGTCCAAGATCAACTACGTGGCCTTCCGCGGAGGCGGTGAAGCCACCGCCGCCATCCTGGGCGGCAACGTCACCATCGGCGGCAGCGGCTACAGCGAGTTCGCCGAGTACATCGCCGCCGGCAAGATGAAACCCATTGCTGTCACCTCCGCCCAGCGCCTGCCGGGCATCAACGTGCCGACCCTGAAGGAACAGGGCATCGACGTCGAGATCGGCAACTGGCGCGGCGTGTACGGCGCGCCCGGCATCTCGGCCGAGCAGCGCAAGGCCCTGACCGACATGGTGCTGGCCGCGCTCAAGAGCCCGTCGTGGGCCGAGTCGCTCAAGAAGAACGACTGGACGCCGGCCGTGCTGTCGGGTGACGCGTTCGCCAAGTTCGTCGACGACGACTTCGCCAGCCTGCGCGCGATCATGGCCAAGTCCGGCATGGTTTGAATTTGGCTCGCCCCCAGGCTGCGCGCACTTCGTGTCGCTGCGCCAACCCCCTTCCGGGGGCAACACCTGCGGCCTGGCAGAGCCAGTTCCGCGGTGTTTCTGGAAGGAGGCAGTTCTTTTCCCCCACGACTGCGGGAGCAAAAAATGACAACTCCAGAATCCTCGGTCTCACATTCCGCTGAGGCCACCTCCGGCGCGGCCCGCTGGCCGCAATACGTCGTCGGTCTCGGCGTGCTCCTGACCGGCGCCGCGCTGGCTTTCGGCGCCATCGGCATTTCCTCCGAAGCCGGCTACGGTGGCGTCGGCCCCAACTTCCTGCCCTGGATGGTCTCGATCGTCCTGATGGTCTGCGGCGCGTGGATCACCTGGGAAGCGTTCAGCGGCGGCTTCCGCGAGCTCGACGCGCCCTCCGGCGCCGACGCCGCCTACTGGCCCGGCTTCATCTGGGTGGCGGCGGGCCTGCTGCTCAATGCGGCGCTCATCACCAGCATCGGCTTCATCCTGAGCTGCGCGCTGTGCTACCTGCTGGCCGTGCAGGGCCTGCGCCGCGCCGCCGGGCAGGCCAAGGTCAACGCACCGGCCACCTGGGTCACCGACTTGGTGACCGGCCTGGCGATCTCGGCCCCGGTCTTCTGGATGTTCACCAAGTTCCTGGCCATCAGCCTGCCGGGTCTCACCAGCACCGGCTGGATCTGAGCGGAGCCACGCCAAATGGATATCTTCAACGCACTGATGACCGGCTTCGCGGCCGCGATCACCCCCATCAACCTGCTGTGGTGCCTCATCGGCTGTGCCCTGGGCACGGCCGTGGGCGTGCTGCCCGGCATCGGCCCCGCCGTGGCGGTGGCGATGCTGCTGCCGATCACCGGCAAGGTCGACATCACGGCCTCGATGATCTTTTTCTCGGGCATCTACTACGGCGCCATGTACGGCGGCTCGACCACCTCGATCCTGCTGAACACGCCCGGCGAAACCGCCAGCATGGTCACAGCGATGGAGGGCAACAAGATGGCCAAGAGCGGCCGCGCGGGCGCCGCCCTCGCCACCGCCGCCATCGGCTCCTTCGTGGCCGGCACCATCGCCACCGTGGTCGTCACGCTGTTCGCGCCCTTCGTGGCCGACTACGCCGTGCGCCTGGCGGCACCCGAGTACTTCCTCTTGATGCTGCTGGCCTTCACCACCGTGAGCGCGGTGCTCGGCAAGAGCACGCTGCGCGGCATGACGGCGCTGTTCGTCGGCCTGGCCATCGGCTGCGTGGGGCTGGACCAGATCACCGGCCAGGGCCGCTACACCGGCAACATGCCCGAGCTGCTCGACGGCATCGAGATCGTGCTGGTGGCGGTGGGCCTGTTTGCGGTGGCCGAGGTGCTGTACGCCGTGCTGTACGAAGGCCGCGTGGTCGAGGGCCAAAACAAGCTGACCCGCGTGCACATGACCTCGCGCGACTGGAAGCGTTCGATTCCCGCCTGGCTGCGCGGCGCGGCCATCGGCACGCCCTTCGGCTGCATTCCGGCCGGCGGCACCGAGATCCCGACCTTCCTGAGCTACGCCACCGAGAAGAAGCTCGCGAAGGACGCCGATGCCAAGGCCGAGTTCGGCACCACCGGCGCCATCGAAGGCGTGGCCGGCCCCGAGGCCGCCAACAATGCCACCGTGACCGCCGCGCTGATCCCGCTGCTCACGCTGGGCATTCCCACGTCGAACACCACGGCCATCATGCTGGGCGCGTTCCAGAACTACGGCATCCAGCCGGGCCCGCAGCTCTTTACCACCTCGGCCGCGCTGGTCTGGGCGCTGATCGCCTCGCTGTACATCGGCAACCTGATGCTGCTGGTGCTCAACCTGCCGATGGTCGGCCTGTGGGTCAAGCTGCTCAAGATCCCGAAGCCGCAGCTGTACGCCGGCATCCTGATCTTCGCGACCGTGGGTGCCTACGGCATGCGCCAGAACACCTTCGACCTGTTCCTGCTGTTCGGCATCGGCCTGCTGGGCGTGGTGATGCGGCGCTTCGACTTCCCGACCGCGCCCGTGGTGGTCGGCATGATCCTCGGCCCGCTCGCCGAAGCCAACCTGCGCAACGCGATTGCCATGGGGCAGGGCAGTCCGATCGTGTTCTTCCAGCGCCCCGAGTCGATCGTGGTGATCATCGCCATCGTCGCCGTGCTGGTGCTGCCGCGCCTGGCCAAGCGCATGAGCGAACGCAAGCTGAAGCGATTGGCGCAGCTGGACGCCTGACGCAACCGGCTTTCTCTTTCGGTTCACATGCCGCGGGCGATTGGCGCCCGCGGCATTTTTTTTGAATGCGCCTGCGGCGCCAAGGGGCTTGACTGCGCAGTCATCACCGCGTCGCCGCATGTCCCCAGAATGGCGGCTTCGTTCGGGGTACCGCTTGCATCGCCCGCATTCCATGCCCGGTACGGCAGGGGTGTGACGAGGTATTCCCATGAAGAGTCCACAGACTCTGGCCTGGCTGCTGCTTGCGGCCAGCGTGGCGGCGGAAGTCGCCGGCACCATCGCCCTTCGCCATGCCGAAGGTTTCACCCGCCTGTTGCCATCGCTGCTCACGGCCGCCTGCTACGCCGGCGCGATCTGGCTCATGTCGCTCGCGGTACGCGAACTGGATGTGGGGCTGGGCTACGCGGTCTGGGCCGGTGCCGGCACCGCGCTGATCGCGGTCGCCGGCATGGTCTGGTTCGGTGAAGCGGTCACGCTGACCCGCGTGGTCGGCCTGCTGGCCATCGTGGCAGGCGTGGTGGTGCTGAACATCGAGGCGCGGTAGCGGGTTCACCGCTGCCCGCGCTCAGAGGTCTCAGCGCTGCGGCGCCTCGACCAGGTCGTCGTCGATGTGCGGATCGGCCGGCTGCCCGCGCACCTTGCGCACGGTGCGGCGGATCCAGTGCTCGATGTCGTCCACGTAGGTGAACACGGCCGGCACCACCAGCAGGCTCAGCACCGTGGAGGTGATCAGCCCGCCGATCACCGCCATCGCCATCGGCGAGCGGAAGCTCGAGTCGGCGGTGCCGAAGCCCACGGCAATGGGCAGCATGCCGGCGCCCATGGCGAGCGTGGTCATGATGATGGGCCGCGCACGCTTGTGGCAGGCGTCGCGCAGCGCGTCCCAGCGGCTCATGCCGTGGTCGCGGCGCGCCACGATGGCGTACTCCACCAGAAGAATGGAGTTCTTCGTGGCGATGCCCATGAGCATGATCAGGCCGATCAGCGAGGGCATCGACAGCGCCTTCTGCCCGATCAGCAAGCCCACGAAGGCCCCGCCCAGTGCGAGCGGCAGCGCGCACAGGATGGTCACCGGGTGCAGGAAGTCCTTGAACAGCAGCACCAGCACGATGTAGATGCACAACACGCCCGTGAGCATGGCCAGGCCGAAGCTGGCGAACAGCTCGGTCATCACTTCGGCGTCGCCCACCTCGGCGATGCGCACGCCCGGCGGCAGCTTCTGGATCGAGGGCAGGGCCTCGACGGCCGTCTTGGCGTCGCCCAGGCCCACGCCCGACAGCTCGATCTCGAAGTTGACGTTGCGCGAGCGGTCGTAGCGGTCGATGACGGCCGGGCCGCCTTCCATCGTGAGCGAGGCCACCTGGCTCAGCATGACGGGCCCGCGCGCGCCCGGCACCGACAGGCGTCCGATGAGGTCGAGGTCTTGTCGCGCCGAGTCTTCGAGCTTGACCACGATCGGCACCTGCCGCTGCGCGAGGTTGAGCTTGGCCAGCGCCTGGTCGTAGTCGCCCAGCGTGGCCACGCGCAAGGTTTCGGCGATGGCGGAGCTGGTCACGCCCAGGTCGGCGGCGCGCGCGAAGTCGGGGCGCACGGCGATCTCGGGGCGGATCAGGCTCGCGGTCGAGGTGATGTTGCCCAGGCCGGGAATGGTGCGCAGGTCTTTCTCGACCGCGCCCGCGGCCGCCGACAGCGCCGCCGGGTCTTCGCCGGTGAGCACCAGGATGTACTTCTCGCCCGAGCCGCCCAGGCCCACGGTGCTGCGCACACCGGGCAGGGTTTCGAGCGCGGTACGGATCTCTTTCTCGATCAGCTGCTTGCGCGGCCGGTCGCCGCGCGGGTCGAGCTGGATCGTCAGCGTGGCCTTGCGCGTCTCGGGCGTGCCGAAGTTCGCGAACGGGTCACCGCCCGCGCTGCCGCCCGCCACCGTGGTGTAGACGCTCTTCACGTGGTTGATCTGCATCACGCGGCGGCGCGTTTCCTCGGCTGCGGCCGTGGTCTGCGCCAGCGTGGAGCCCGGCGGCAGCGACAGGTAGACCTGCGTCTGCGAGTTGTCGTCGGCCGGAATGAAGCCGGTCTTGAGCAGCGGGATCATCGCCAGCGAGCCGAAGAAGAAGAGGGTGGCCATCACCATCGTCTTGAAGCGGTTGTGGGTGCTCCACTCCACGGCGCGCATGTACCAGCGCAGCCAGCCCGGCTCCTTCTCCTGCGTGAGGATGGGCTTCATGATGTAGGCCGCCATCATCGGCGTGAGCACCCGCGCCACCACCAGCGAAGCGAACACCGCGAGCGACGCGGTCCAGCCGAACTGCTTGAAGAACTTGCCGGCCACGCCGCTCATGAAGGCCGTGGGCAGGAACACCGCAATCAGCGTGAAGGTGGTGGCGATCACGGCCAGGCCGATTTCGTCGGCCGCCTCCATGGCCGCCTGGTAGGGCGACTTGCCCATGCGCAGGTGGCGCACGATGTTCTCGACCTCCACGATGGCGTCGTCCACCAATATGCCGACCACCAGCGAGAGCGCGAGCAGCGAGATCACGTTGACCGAGAAGCCCAGCAGGTACATGCCGACGAAGGCCGGAATCACCGACATCGGAAGCGCCACGGCCGAGACGAAGGTGGCGCGCCAGTCGCGCAAAAAGAGCCACACCACGATCACCGCGAGGATGGCGCCCTCGTACAGCAGGTGCAGCGAGCCGTCGTACTCTTCTTCCACCGGGTCGACGAAGTTGAAGGCCTCGGTCAGCTCGATGTCGGGACGCTGCACGCGCAGGTCGGCCAGCGCCTTCTGAATGGCGCGGCCCACTTCCACCTCGCTGGCACCGCGGCTGCGGGCCACCTCGAAGCCCACCACCGGCTTGCCGTTGAGCAGCGCGGCGGCGCGCGGCTCGGCGATGGTGTCGCTGATGCGCGCCACCTGGTCCAGGCGGATGCGGCGGCCGTCGCTCAGCGCGATCTGCATGTCGGCGAGCTGGTCGGCCGACTGCACGGTGGCCATGGTGCGCACCGGTTGTTCGCTGCCGCCCAGGTCGATGCGCCCGCCGGCGCTTTCGGTCTGCACCTGGCGCAGCTGGCGCGAGATGTCGGCGGCCGAGGCGCCCAGCGCCTGCAGCTTGGCCGGGTCGAGGTCGATGTGCACCTGGCGCGTGACGCCGCCCACGCGGTTCACGGCGCCCACGCCGGGCAGCGCGAGCAGCTTCTTGGTGATGTCGTTGTCGACGAACCAGCTCAGCGCCTCGTTGTCCATGCGCGACGAGGCGATGGTGAAGGCCAGCACCGGCTGGGCCGCGAAGTCGAGCTTGGTGACGACCGGGTCGCGCACGTCGGCGGGCAGGTCGGCGCGCACCTTCTGCACGGCCGAGCGCACGTCGTCCACGGCTTCCTGCACGGGCTTCTCGAGGCGGAACTCGACGATCAGCGTGGCGGCGCCGTCCTGCACCTTGGTCGTGATGTGCTTCAGGCCCTGGATGGTGGCGATGGAGTTCTCGAGCTTGCGCGCGACGTCGGTTTCGAGCTGCGAGGGCGCGGCGCCCGGCAGCGAGGCCGAGACGGTGACGGTCGGCAGGTCGATGTCCGGGAAGTTCTGCACCTTCATGGCGTTGAACGACAACAGCCCCCCGAAGGTGAGCAGCACGAACAGCATCACCGCCGGAATGGGGTTGCGTATGGACCAGGCGGAAACGTTCATGGCGTGTTCCTTGTGTTGGCTTACTTAGGCGAAGGGGCGGATGCCCCCGCCTTCGCCGGGGTGGCGGACGCAGGCGTCGCTGCGGGCGTGGCATCCACCACGCGCACCAGGTCGCCGTCGTTGAGGAAGCCCGCGCCCTGCACCACGATCTGCACGCCCTCGGGCAGGGCGCTGGTGATCTCCACGCGGTCCTTCAGGCGGCGGCCCGTCTGCACCTTGAGTTGCGCCACGCGGCCGTCGGGCAGCAGCGTGAAGACGTTGTTGAAGCCGTCGCGCGGCACGATCGCGCTTTGCGGCACCGTCGGCGCGGAACTGCGGCCGAGTTCGAAGTCGCCGCGCGCGAACATGCCGGCCTTCACGCCGGTGTTCTGCTGCACGTTGGGCAGGTCGACGTAGACCAGCGCCGCGCGCGTCTGCGGATCGACCGTGGGCGCGATGCTGCGCACCGTGCCCTTCACCTGCGCGCCGCTGGCGCTGACCACGAAGGCCGGCGTGCCCACGGCGACGCGGCCCAGCTCGGCCGAGGTGACTTCGGCGCGCCATTCGAGCCGGCCCTGGCGGATCAGCCGGAACAGCTCGGTGCCGGCGCCCACCACGCTGCCGACCGTGGCGGTGCGCGCGGAGATCACGCCGTCGTCGGGCGCCAGCACCTGCGTGTTGCGCCCGCGCACCTGCTGCGCGGCCAGCACGGCCTCGGCCGCCTCGGCGCGCGCCTTGGCGGTCTGCTCGGTGGTCTGGTACTGGTTGATCTGCTGCTGGCTCAGCGCGCCCGTGGCCTGCAGCGTGCGGGCGCGCGCGGCGTTGCCGGCGGCGTCGGCGGCCGAGGCGCGGGCCTCGGCCAGCGAGGCGCGCGCCTGCGCGATGTCGGCCTGCACCGTCTCGGGCGAGAACACCGCGAGCACCTGGCCCTTCTTCACGGTGTCGCCCACGTTGACGCGCACCTCGGCCAGCTTCAGGCCGTTCGATTCGGAGCCGATCACGGCCTCCTGCCAAGCTGCCACGTTGCCGTTGGCGGCCAGCGTGACCGTCAGCTCGGTGGCCTCGGGCTTGGCGACCGAGACGGTCAGCGCGGGGCGCTGGGCGGGGCCTTTCGCGGCGGGTGCCGCCTTGTCGTCGGCCGGCTTGCGGGTGAGCCACAGGCCTGCGCCAACGACGACGATCAGCGCCAGCAGCGCGAGGACAAGGGTGGAACGCTTCATTGTTTTCATGGCGACGTCGCGACCTTGGCGGCCGGGGTGGTGGTCATAGAGGACGATGCTTCGGCGGGGCGGCTCCAGCCGCCGCCCATCGAGCGGTACAGGGAGACCCAGGCCTCGGTGCTCTCGCGCTGCAGCGAGACGCGCGCGGTCTGCGCGGCGAACAGCGTGCGCCGCGAGTCCTCGAGTTCGAACAGGCTGGTCAGGCCGCTGCTGTAGCGGGCCTGGGTGGCGTCGAACGAGGCCTGGTAGTTCTTCACCGCGCTGTCGGCGTCGGTGCTGCGCGCGGTGGTGGCGTCGAGGTTCACCAGGGCTTCCTCGACCTCGCGCACCGCCTGGCGCACGTTGGCGCGGTAGAGCGACACGGCCTCGGTGTAGCGCGCTTTGGCCGCCTCGGAGTTGGCCGCGCGCGCGCCGCCGTCGAGCAGTGGCACGGTGAGCGACAGCGGGCCGACCGTCCAGGTGTCGAGCGATTCGCGAAAGCCGCTGGTGCGGATCTGCATGCGGCCGATCGAGCCCGAGAGCGTGAGCTTGGGATAGCGCTCGGCCTCGGCCGAGCCCACCTCGGCGCTGGCTGCGGCCACGCCGAGTTCGGCCGCGTACACGTCGGGCCGCTGCGAGAGCGCCTGCGCCGGCACGCTGGCGATGGCGCCGACCACGGGCAGTGAACGCTGCGTGGGCGAGGCCGCGAGCTTCTGCGCCAGCGTGGGCTCGTCGAGCCCGCTGAGCGCCACCAGCGCCTTGCGCTGCACCGCGCACAGGGCGCGCTGTTGCGTGAGGCGGCCGGAGGCGTCGGAGGCGCTGGCACGCGCCAGCGCGGCGTCGGCCGGCGCGGTGAAACCAGCGCGCGCCGACAGGTCGGTGAGCCGCGCCGTTTCGCCGCGCGACTTGGCATCCGATTCGGACACGTTCAGCTGCTGCTGGCAGGCGCGCTCGGCGAAATAGGCGTTGGCCGTCTCGGCCGCCACGGCGACGCGGGCGTCGTGCCATTTGGCGGTGGCGCTGTCCAGCTTCTGCTGGGCCGCGTCGCGGTCGGCGCGCAGGCGGCCGAACAGGTCGATCTCCCACTTCGACTGCAGGCCGGCCTGCAGCGTGGTGACCGGCGCGGTGGAGGCGCTGCTGCTGCTACTGGAAGAACCGCCGGATCCGAACGACGAGCCCGAAACACCCCGGCTGGCCGACGCCGTGCCGTCCAGGCTGGGCAGCAGCGCCGCGCCGGCCTGCACGCGCGTGGAGCGCGCCTCGGCCACGCGCGCCGCGGCGCTCGCGAGGTTGGGGCTGGCGGTTTCGGCGGCGGCGATCAGTTCGACCAGCAGCGGGTCGTCCAGCTGGCGCCACCACTCGGCCAGCGCGGCGAGCGAGCCGCCGTGGGGCAGGGGCGCGTGCCACTGCGCGGGGAAGGGCGCCTGCACCGCGGCGGGCGGGCGCGTCAGGCCGCAGCCGGCAAGGCCGAGGCCCAGCGGCAGGCTCAGAACAAGGGCAATCCGTCGGAGTCGTCTCATGGCTTCTTTCTCTGCTCGGCGGCCACCTGGCGGCGGCGTGCGGTTTCGGCCTGGACCAGCGCCATCGCGTAGCCCGTGAGCCGGTCGGCCCAGGTGTCGATGGCGCGCGGCGTGCGCAGCAGCGACGGGCGCAGGGCCTCGATGAAATCCTGGCTCACGTACAGCTGCATCGACAGCCCGGTGATCGCGAAGGTCAGGCGGTGGATGTCGTCGTCCGCGCGCTCCACCTGCAGGTGGCGGCACAGCAGCTCGACGATGGCGCGGTGCGGGCCCTTGATGTCGCGCTCCAGTTCCTTGGCCCACTGGCTGGTGGGCTCCAGCATTTCGCGCATGTGCAGCTGGATGCACTGGCGCACGATCTCGCCTTGCTTGAGCGGATCGATCATGGCCGCCATGCAGATGCGCAGCGTGTCCTCGAGCGACTGGCCGGGCACGTTGCAGGCGGCCACCAGGTCGTTCGAATCGCTGCCCATCGGCTCGTTGAAGGTGGCGGAGTACAGCCCCTCCTTGTCGCCGAAGTAGTAGCTGATGGCCGAGACGTTCACGCCGGCCTCGCGCGCGATCTCGCGGATCGAGGTCTTGGCGAAACCGTTCTGGGCGAACAGCCGCAGCGCGGTGTGCAGCAGGCGGTGGCGCGCCTCGGCGCCGTCGCTGCGCGGGGCGCGGCGCGGCGAGGGCACGGGCGTTGGCGTGAGAGGGTCCCTGGCGTTCATCGGCGCGATTAGAGCATGATTGAAATCAAACGATTGATTTACTTAAGGCTTGCTGAAGGCTTTTGTTTTTGGTTGCATGTGGGCCTGCGCGCGGCAGGGGCGGGGGCCGCACACAGTACGATCCGCGCATGTCCGTCGCTCCCTCTGCCGCCGCACCGTCGCCCGCCTTGCCCCTGGACGCCGAAGGCATCCTGGCGCTCGCCGCGCGCTCGATGTTCCATCTGTTTTCGAGCATCAGCCAGGGCATGTTCCTGGTCGACCGCAGCGGGCGCATCGTCTGGGTGAACGAGGGCTACCGCCGCTTCCTGCCGGCGCTGGGTTTCTCGTCCATCGACGAGTTCATGGGCCACATGGTCGAGGACGTGATTCCCAACACCATGATGCGCCGCGTGCTCGAAACCGGCGAGCCGATCCTCATCGACCTGCTGACCAACAAGGCCGGCACCTTCGTCGTGAGCCGCATCCCGTTGCGCGAGGAGCGCGAAGACGGGGAGGGCCTGGGCAAGGTCATCGGCGCCATCGGCATCGTGCTGTTCGACCAGCCCGAGACCACGCTGCAGCCGCTCATCAGCAAGTTTGCGCTGCTGCAGCGCGACCTCGACGATGCGCGCCGCGAGCTGGCCAGCCAGCGCAACAACCCGCTGTACCAGCACGCGCCCGACGGCCAGCGCCGTTCCAAGTACACCTTCGCGAGCTTCATCGGCAGCAGCCCGGCGGCGGTGGAGGTGAAGCGCCACGCGCGCCGCGCCGCGCAGTCCACCAGCCCGGTGCTGCTGCTGGGCGAAACCGGCACCGGCAAGGAGTTGCTGGCGCATGCGATCCATGCGTCGTCCACGCGCGCCAAGGGGCAGTTCGTCAGCGTCAACATCGCCGCCGTGCCCGACACGCTGCTCGAGGCCGAGTTCTTCGGCTTCGCGCCCGGCGCCTTCACCGGCGCCGACAAGCGCGGGCGCGAAGGCAAGTTCAAGCTGGCCGACGGCGGCAGCCTGTTCCTCGACGAGATCGGCGACATGCCGCTGGGCCTGCAGGCCAAGCTGTTGCGCGCCTTGCAGGAAGGCGAGATCGAGCCGCTGGGTTCCAACAAGCTGATTCCCTTCGACGCCCGCGTGATCGCCGCCACTTCGCGCGACCTGCCCGAGCTGGTGCGCCGCGGCCTGTTCCGCGAAGACCTGTATTACCGCCTCAACGTGCTGCCGCTGCGCGTGCCGCCGCTGCGCGAGCGGCGCAGCGACATCCCGGCGCTGGTCGAGGCGCTGGGCGAGGACATGGCGCTGCGCAGCGGCGAGGCCCCGCCCGAACTCACGCCCGACGCGCTCGCGCTGCTGGCTGGCCAGCACTGGCGCGGCAACATCCGCGAGCTGCGCAACGTGCTGGAGCAGGTGACGATGCGCAGCGACTCGCAGCGCATCGACGCGGCGCAGCTCGAACGCATCCTGCGCGAGGCCGGGCTGGAGCAGATCGAGGCGCCCGACACCTCGCACGGCCTGCGCGACGTCGACCAGGAGGCAGCCCTGCTGCGCCCGCTGTCGCAGCAGGTGGTCGAGCTGGAACGCAAGGCGATCGCCGCCGCGCTCGAGAGCACCGGCGGCAACAAGCTCGCGACCTCGCGGCTGCTGGGCATCTCGCGCGCCACGCTGTATGAACGCATGACGGGGATGGGACTGTCATGAGCGTGAAGGCACTGCGCTCCACCTTCGGCCCGAACTGCCACTGGTGCGGGCTGCCGATGGACTTCGACGAGCCGCACGGTCGCCCCGAGTCGGCCACCATCGAGCACCTGCTCGACGCCACGCTGGGCGGCGTGCGCCAGCAGAAGCACCGGCGCCTCGCGCATGCGGTGTGCAACCACACGCGCAACGAGCTGCGGATGCGGGCCGAGCGCGAGTTCGAAAGCTGGCTCGCGGCGCGCCGCGACTCTGCTGGGAAACCCTGACTGATCAGCAGACAGTTGTCTGAAAACAAGACAACGCAAATGCACTGAAATCAGGCGAAACCGGTTGCGCCCGAATGAGGAAGCCTTTGTTATCAATGGCTTAGGTGGGTGGCACGAACTGTGCAATATTCAGTCACCTTTATCAGGAGACAAGACATGCACCGTCGCCACCTCATCGCCCTGGCCGCCCTGGGCGCCACCGTTGCCACCATGCCCGCCTGGGCTCAATCGAACGAGATCCGCATCGCCCACGTCTACAGCAAGACCGGCGCGCTGGAGGCCTACGGCAAGCAGACGCAGACCGGCCTGATGATGGGCCTGAACTACGCCACCGGCGGCACGATGATGGTCAACGGCAAGAAGCTGGTGGTCATCGAGAAGGATGACCAGGGCAAGCCCGACCTGGGCAAGTCGCTGCTGGCCGCGGCGTACTCCGACGACAAGGCCGCGCTCGCGGTCGGCCCGACCGCTTCGGGCGTGGCGTTGGCCATGCTGCCGGTGGCCGAGGAGTACAAGAAGATCCTGATCGTCGAGCCCGCCGTGGCCGACTCGATCACCGGCGACAAGTGGAACAAGTACATCTTCCGCACCGGCCGCAACTCGAGCCAGGACGCCATCTCCAACGCCGTGGCCATCGACAAGGCCGGCGTCACCGTCGCCACGCTCGCACAGGACAACGCCTTCGGCCGCGACGGCGTGAAGGCCTTCGGCGCCGCGCTGAAGAAAGCCAAGCTCGCCCACGAGGAATACCTGCCGCCCGCCACCACCGACTTCACGGCCGGTGCGCAGCGCCTGATCGACAAGCTCAAGGACCAGCCGGGCCGCAAGATCATCTGGATCGTCTGGGCCGGCGCGGGCAACCCGTTCAAGATCGTCGACCTCGACCTGAAGCGCTACGGCATCGAGATCGCCACCGGCGGCAACATCCTGCCGGCCATGGCGGCCTACAAGTCGCTGCCGGGCATGGAAGGCGCGGCCTACTACTACTTCGGCATCCCGAAGAACCCGGTGAACGAGGCCATGGTCGCAGCCCACTACAAGGAATTCAAGACGCCGCCGGACTTCTTCACCGCAGGCGGCTTCTCGGCCGCGATGGCGGTGGTGACGGCGCTGAAGAAGACCAACGGCGACACCGGCACCAACAAGCTCATCAGCACCATGGAAGGCATGAGCTTCGACACGCCCAAGGGCAAGATGACCTTCCGCAAGGAAGACCACCAGGCGATGCAGTCGATGTACCACTTCAAGATCAAGGCCGACCCCGCGTTCGCGTGGGGCGTGCCGGAGCTGGTGCACGAAATCAAGCCGGAAGAGATGGACATCCCCATCAAGAACAAGCGCTGAACACGGCGCTGATCGCCCCCTGAACCCGCGGCGCGCATGCAGGCGCCGCCCCCTTTTCGCCCCGGATGGCCGCCGGGCGAAGCGCCAGCCTGCGTCCGCGCCAGCTGTCGCGCTCCACGGTCGATTCGTCAGTCTGCAAGCAAGCGTTCGATACACAAACCAATAGGAGACAGCGATGCCAGCGATGCGATGGAACAACTGGAAGGGGTTTGCCGCAGCAGCGGTGATCACGGCGGCGGCGCAGGCCGCCACGGCGGCCGTGCCGCTGCCGGCACTGGGCGCCAACCCGGCGGAGGTGAGCGTGTCCGGCCTGTCGGCCGGCGGCTTCATGGCGGTGCAGCTGCACGTGGCCTATTCGGCCACCTTCAAGCGCGGCGCGGGCGTGGTCGCCGGCGGTCCGTACTACTGCGCCGAAGGCTCGGTGGTCAATGCCACCGGGCGCTGCATGACGCACAGCACCAGCATCCCGGTCTCCACGCTCGTGAGCACCACCAACAGCTGGGCCGCCAGCGGTGCGATCGACCCGGTGTCGAACCTCACGAACTCCAAGGTCTACCTGTTCTCGGGCACCTCCGACAACACCGTCAAGCAGCCGGTGATGGACGACCTGAAGACGTATTACCAGAGCTTCGTGCCGGCCGCCAACACGGTCTACAAGAACAACCTCGGCGCGGGCCACGCGATGGTCACCGACGACTACGGCGGCGCCTGCAGCACCACGGCCGCGCCGTACATCAACAACTGCGGCTTCGACCTCGCGGGCGAGATCCTCACGCAGCTGTATGGTCCGCTGAACCCGCGCAACAACGGCGCGCTGGGCGGCACCTTCACCGAGTTCAACCAGTCGGAGTTCGTCACCGGCCACGGCGTGGCCGCCACCGGCTGGCTCTACGTGCCGCAGGCCTGCACCACCACCTCGTGCCGCGTGCACCTGGTGCTGCACGGTTGCAAGCAGAACTACACCGACGTGAGCGACCAGTACGTCAAGAAGACGGGCTACAACCGCTGGGCCGACACCAACAACATCATCCTGATCTACCCGCAGACCAGCACCGCGGCCACCAACAGCTGCTGGGACTGGTGGGGCTACGACAGCGCCAACTACGCCAAGAAGTCGGGCCCGCAGATGGCGGCCATGAAGGCCATGATCGACCGCGTCACCGGTTCGGCCGGCGGCGGCGGGCTGCCGGCGCCCACCGGTGTGGGCACCTCGGGCGCGACCAGCAGCAGCATGGTGATCGGCTGGGCCGGCGTCTCGGGCGCCAGTGGCTACAACGTGTACCGCGGCGGCAGCAAGGTCAACGCCTCGCCGGTGGCCGGCACCAGCTACACCGACACCGGCCTGGCCGCGTCGACCAGCTACAGCTGGACCGTGGCCGCGCTGAACGCGAGCAACGTCGAAGGCGCGATGTCGGCGGCCGCCACGGGCGCGACGACGGCGGGCCCGGGCGGCGGCGGAACCTGCTACACCGCGAGCAACTACACGCACACCATGGCCGGGCGCGCCTATGCGCTGTGGGGACTGACCTATGCCAACGGCTCGGGCCAGTCGATGGGTCTGTGGAATATCTACGCCATGACCACGCTGAAGCAGACGGGCACCAACTACTACGTGATCGGCACCTGTTGAGGCCGTTCACCCTGCACTGATTTTTTCGATTCGCAAGGACCTTTCCACAATGCTTGAGACCCGGGATCTGACCATCCGCTTCGGAGGGCACGTGGCCGTCAACAGCGTGAGCTGCGCATTCGCGCCAGGCACGCTGACGGCCATCGTCGGCCCCAACGGCGCGGGCAAGACCACTTACTTCAACCTGATCTCCGGGCAGCTCAAGGCCTCGGCCGGCACGGTGTCGCTCGACGGGCAACCGTTGTCGCACCTGTCGCCGTCGGCGCGCACGCACGCCGGGCTGGGGCGCGCGTTCCAGCTCACCAACCTGTTCCCGAACCTCACGGTGCTGGAGAACGTGCGGCTCGCGGTGCAGGCCACGCGCGCCGGCGCGCACCGCCACGGGCTCAACCTGTGGAGCATCTGGAGCGACCACAAGGCGCTGACCGAGCGCGCCGAGCAGATCCTGGCCGACGTGGCCCTCGAGCCGCGCGCCCACGCCACGGTGGCCAGCCTGCCGCACGGCGACCAGCGCAAGCTCGAGGTGGCGCTGCTGATGGCGCTCGAACCCAAGGTCTTCATGTTCGACGAGCCCACGGCCGGCATGCATGCGGCCGAGGCGCCCGTCATCCTCGACCTGATCCGCAAGCTCAAGCAGGACAAGACCAAGACCATCCTGCTGGTCGAACACAAGATGGACGTGGTGCGCGAGCTCGCGGACCGCATCATCGTGCTGCACAACGGCACGCTCGTGGCAGACGGCGAACCGGCCGAGGTGATCGCCTCGCCGGTGGTGCAGGAGGCCTACCTGGGCATCGCGAAGGAGGCCGCATGAGCACCGAAAATTTGCTGACCCTGGAAGGCGTGCAGACGCACATCGGGGCGTACCACATCCTGCACGGCGTCGACCTGGCCGTGCCCAAGGGCCAGCTCACCATGCTGCTGGGCCGCAACGGCGCGGGCAAGACCACCACGCTGCGCACCATCATGGGCCTGTGGCATGCGTCGCAGGGCAGGGTGCAGTTCGCCGGCAAGGACATCACGGCCCTGCACACGCCGCAGATCGCCGAACTCGGCGTGGCCTACGTGCCCGAGAACATGGGCATCTTCTCCGACCTCACGGTGAAGGAGAACATGGTGCTGGCCGCGCGCGGCGCCAAGAACGCCGACGCCATCGACGACACGCGGCTGAAGTGGATCTTCAAACTCTTTCCCGCGGTCGAGAAGTTCTGGAACCACCCGGCCGGCAAGCTGTCGGGCGGACAGAAGCAGATGCTGGCCGTGTCGCGCGCCATCGTCGAGCCGCGCCAGCTGCTCATCATCGACGAGCCCAGCAAGGGCCTGGCGCCCGTGATGATCAACAACATGATCGAGGCCTTCGGCGAGCTCAAGGCGAGCGGCGTGACGATCCTGCTGGTCGAACAGAACATCCACTTCGCCCAGCGCCTGGGCGACACCGTCGCGGTGATGGACAACGGCCGCATGGTGCACAGCGGCTCGATGGCCGCGTTCTCCGCCGATGCGCAACTGCAGCAATCGCTGCTCGGACTCGCCCTATGAAACTCGACTTCGACTGGAAGCCTCTGCTTCTTGCCCCCATCCTCGCGCTCGTCGCGCTGCCGCTCACGGGCTCGGTCTCGACCTGGCTCACGCTCACGGTGGCCGGGCTGGCGATGGGCATGATCATCTTCATCATCGCCTCGGGCCTCACGCTGGTGTTCGGCCTCATGGACGTGCTCAACTTCGGCCACGGCGTGTTCATTGCGCTGGGCGCCTTCGTGGCCAGCAGCGTGCTCGGCCTCATGGGCGACTGGACCGGCTCGGGCGAGCTGTGGCGCAACCTCGTGGCCGTGTTTCCGGCCATGCTGGCCGCGATGGCGGTGGCCGGTGCCATCGGCCTGGCCTTCGAGCGCTTCATCGTGCGGCCGGTGTACGGCCAGCACCTGAAGCAGATCCTCATCACCATGGGCGGCATGATCATCGGCGAAGAGCTCATCAAGGTGATCTGGGGCCCGGCGCAGATTCCGCTGCCGCTGCCCGAGGCGCTGCGCGGCTCGCTGCTGATCGGCGACGCCGCCATCAGCAAGTACCGCCTGCTCGCGGTGGCCGTGGGCGTGGTGGTGTTCGGCGTGCTGGCCTGGACGCTGGGCCGCACCAAGATCGGCCTCCTGATCCGCGCGGGCGTGCAGGACCGCGAGATGGTCGAGTCGCTGGGCTACCGCATCGGGCGCCTGTTCGTCGGCGTGTTCGTGGTGGGCAGCGCGCTGGCCGGCCTGGGCGGCGTGATGTGGGGGCTGTTCCAGCAGAACCTGGTGCCGCAGATGGGCGCGCAGGTCAACGTGCTGATCTTCATCGTGATCATCATCGGCGGGCTGGGCTCGACCGGCGGGGCGCTGCTCGGCGCGCTGCTGGTGGGACTCATGACGAACTACATCGGCTTCCTGCTGCCCACGCTCACGCAGTTCGCGAGCATCTTCCTCATGGTGGCCGTGCTGCTGTGGCGCCCGCAGGGCGTGTACCCCGTGGCGAACCGTTGAGGAGAAAGCCGTCATGTTCCTGAAACGACTTCTCTCCAACGACATGCCGCGCAGCCGCCTGCTGGCGCTGCTGCTGCTGGCCCTGTTCCTGGCGCTGGCGTTCGCGCCGTTCCTGTTCCCGGGCGTCAAGGCGCTCAGCGTCGCGGCCAAGATTTTGGTGTTCGTGGTGCTGGTCGCGAGCTTCGACCTGCTGCTGGGCTACACCGGCATCGTGAGCTTCGCGCACACGATGTTCTTCGGCATCGGCGCCTACGGCATCGCCATCTCGGCCTCGCGGCTCGGGCCCAACTGGGGCGCGGTGCTGGTGGGGCTGGGCGCGTCGCTCGCGATCTCGCTGGTGCTCTCGCTGGCCATCGGTCTGTTCTCGCTGCGGGTGCGCGCGATCTTCTTCGCGATGATCACGCTGGCCGTGGCTTCGGCGTTCCAGACGCTGGCCTCGCAGCTGTCGGACTTCACCGGCGGCGAAGACGGCCTGACTTTCAAGCTGCCCGAGCTGATCTCGCCGAGCTTCGAGTTCGCCGAAGAACCGTTCTTCGGCGTCTCGCTCGACGGGCGTCTGCTGTGCTACTACCTGCTGTTCGTGGCGGCGGTGGTGCTGGTGCTGGCGATGCTGCGCATCGTGAACTCGCCCTTCGGCCGCGTGCTGCAGGCCATCCGCGAGAACGAGTTCCGCGCCGAGGCCATCGGCTACCGCGTGGTGGTGTACCGCACCACGGCGGCCGTGCTGTCGGCGCTGTTCGCCACGCTGGCCGGCGCGATGCTGGCCATCTGGCTGCGCTACAACGGGCCCGACACCTCGCTGAGCTTCGAGATCATGATCGACGTGCTGCTCATCGTGGTGATCGGCGGCATGGGCACGATCTACGGCGCGGCCATCGGCGCGGTGCTGTTCGTGGTGGCGCAGAGCTACCTGCAGGACCTGCTGCGCCTGGGCAACGAGGCCGCCAGCGGCCTGCCGTGGCTCGCGGCGCTGCTGTCGCCCGACCGCTGGCTGCTGTGGCTGGGCGTGCTGTTCGTGCTGTCGGTGTATTACTTCCCGACCGGCATCGTCGGCAAGCTGCGGGCGAGGGCGGCGAAATGAGCGACGGCAACAACAACAGCACCATGACGCCGTCATCGCACTACGCGCAACTCGCAGGCCGTGAAATCCACTGGCTCGATTGGGGCGCCGCCAACGCCCCCGTCGTCATCGCCTGGCACGGCCTGGCGCGCACCAGCCGCGACATGGACGAGCTGGCGCAGCACTTCGCGGCACGCGGCTTCCGCGTGATCTGCCCCGACACGTTGGGGCGCGGCCTGAGCCAGTGGAGCCCGTCGCCCGACGACGAATACACGCTCGCGTTCTACGCGCGCCTGGCCAATGCGCTGTGCGACGAGCTGCGGCTGGGCCGCGTGCACTGGGTGGGCACCTCGATGGGTGGCGCGATCGGCACGGTCTGCGCGTCGGGCCTGTTCGAGCCGCGCATGAAAGCGCGCATCGCCAGCCTCACGCTCAACGACAACGCGCCGCAGCTCGCGCAGGCCGCCATCGAGCGCATCCGCGCCTACGCCGGCGACCCGCCGGCCTTTGCCACGGTGGCCGAACTCGAGGCCTTCTTCCGCACGGTCTACAAGCCCTACGGCTGGCTCAGCGACGCGCAGTGGCGCCGCCTGACCGAAAGCTCCACGCGCCGCCTGGCCGACGGCCGCGTCACGCCGCACTACGACCCGGCGATGGTCAAGCAGTTCAGCGCGCACGACAACGACTACCTGATCTGGCCGCACTACGACGTGATCGAGGCGCCGGTGCTGTGCCTGCGCGGCGCCGAGTCCGACCTGGTGCTGCCCGAGGTGATCGAGGAGATGCATCGGCGCGGGCCGGGCGCGGTCGGGCGCCTGCAGGTGATCGAGGTGCCGGGCTGCGGCCATGCGCCCGCGCTCAACGTACCGGAACAACTGGACCCGATCGAGGGGTTTATCCGCGCGGCCGGTCGTTGAAGGCACGGCGCGCTCACAATCGCGCCGACTTCAACTCCAAGATCACCTCGTCATGGCCCTCTCGATGTACGACCTGTCCGTGCCGGTTTTCACCCGCGGACTCGGGCAACTCACCCACCTGCTCGACAAGAGCCTCGCGCATGCGAAGGCCCAGGGCATCGACCCGGCGACGCTGGTCGAAGCACGCTTGGCGCCCGACATGCTCACGCTGGCCGGCCAGATCCAGCGCGCGAGCGACGCTTCCAAGCTGGGCACGGCGCGCATCGCGGGCATCACGGCCCCGAGCTTTCCCGACGAAGAGAAGACCTGGGACGACCTGCTGGCGCGCATCGTGAAGACGCAGGATTTCCTGGCCGGCGTGGACCGTGCGCTCATCGACGGCCACGAAGAACGCCCCGTGACCATCAAGGCACGCGAAGGCGAGGCGCACTTCACGGCGCAGCGCTACCTGCTGCAGTTCGCGCTGCCGAACTTCTTCTTTCACGTGACCACCGCCTACGACGTGCTGCGCCACAAGGGCGTGCCCATCGGCAAGCTGGACTACCTCGGCCGCTTCTGAGTCCGTTCAGGCGCGGCGGGCCGCCAGCGCGTACATCAGCGGAATGCGCGGCATGCCTTCGGGCGGGGCCATGCGCCGTCCGCCCATCTCGCGCATGCCCTCGAAGGGCTTCCAGCCGTTGGTGTACGGGTACTCCTCGAAGCGCTCGATGGCCAGGCCCGCCTGCGCGAGCGCGGTCGTCACCTGGCCCACGCCCCAGGTGAACTCGAAGCTCGGGTGCGGGTTGCGAAAGCCCTGCACGCCGGGCATCGGCCGGTCGTCGGCCACGAGGCCGTCGCCCGACTCGGCCACGTAGTCGCCCACGCCTTCCTCGGGCACGGGCGCGTCGTTGAAGTAGTCGTAGTGGAACTTCCACTGCGGGTCGAACACCAGCGCGAACGGGTGGAACTCGACGATCACGAAGCGACCGCCGGGCTTGAGCAGCCGCGCCACGCCGCGCGCCCAGGCGCCGATGTCGGACAGCCAGCACAGCGTGCCGTACGAGCAGAACACGAGGTCGTGGCGCTCGCCGCGCGCGGCGGCGGCCTCGAAGTAGTCGTAGACGTCCGCACGCTCGAAGCGCGCCGCAACGCCCGACTCGGCCGAGAGACGGGTGGCGAAGTCGATGGCCTCGTCGGAGATGTCGACGCCGGTCACGCGTGCGCCGCGGCGCGCGATGCTCAGGCTGTCCTGGCCCGCGTTGCACTGCAGGTGCAGCACCGACAGGCCGTCCACGTCGCCGAGCAGGGCACTTTCCTCGGGGAACAGCGTGGAGCCGCCCGCGCGGAAGAAGGCGGCCTGGTCGCCCTTGTGGCTGTTGTGCGCGACCGTGGCGGCGTTCCACGACTGGCGGTTGGCTTCGTGCAGGTCTTTCTTCATGGCGTGGTCGCGTCGGGTCGGGTGGGCCAGCCCGCCAGGTGGCGTTCGGCGATGCCCGTGAGCGCGGTGATCCACGCCGGGCTGTCGTTGAGGCAGGGGATGTAGCCGAAGCGCTCGCCGCCCGCGTGCAGGAAGGCTTCGCGGCCTTCCATGGCGATCTCTTCGAGGGTCTCGAGGCAGTCGGCCGGAAAGCCCGGGCACACCACGTCGACGTGCTTCACGCCGCGCGCGCCGAGTTCGCGCAGGGTGGGCTCGGTGTAGGGCTCCAGCCACTTGGCGCGGCCGAAGCGCGATTGGAAGGTCGTGCGGTACTGCGTGGACGCCAGGCCCAGCCGTGCCGCGAGCAGGCGCGCGGTCTCGAGGCACTGCGCCTCGTAGGGATCGCCCAGCGCGATGTTGCGCGCGGGAATGCCGTGGAAGCTCATCACCAGCAGCTCGCCGCGGCCTTCGGTCTTCCAGTGCTTCTCGATGCCCTGGGCCAGCGCCTCGATGTAGGCGGGGTCGTCGTGGTACTGGTTGACGAAACGGAACTCGGGCACGCGGCGCTGGCGGCGGCTCCACGCGTTCACCGCGTCGATCACGCTGGCCGTGGTGGTCGCCGAGTACTGCGGGTAGGCCTGCAGCACCAGCACGCGCGTGGCGCCCTCGGCCTGCAGCGCGTCGAGCCGTGAGGCGATCGACGGGTTGGCGTAGCGCATCGCGTCGCGCACCGTCACGCGGTGGCCGCGCTCGCCGAGCCAGCCGGCCAGCAGGGTGGCCTGCTTCTGCGTCCAGACCTTGAGCGGCGAGCCTTCGGGCAGCCAGATGCTGGCGTACTTCGCGGCCGACTTCGCGGGCCGCGTGCGCAGGATGATGCCGTGCAGGATCAGCGCCCACAGCGCCCTGGGAATCTCGACCACGCGCGGGTCGCCCAGGAAGTCGGCGAGGTAGGGGCGCACCGCGGCGGCGGTGGGGGCATCGGGCGAACCCAGGTTGCACCAGAGCACGGCGGTGCGTTCGTTCTTGCGGTCATCGGAGGCGAGAGGCATGCGATATTCTCGGGCATGACTTCCGCTTCCCCGGCGCCCGGCGGCGCCACGCCGCTCGACATCTCGCGCATCTCGGCGATCACGCTCGACCTCGACGACACCCTGTGGCCGATCTGGCCGACCATCGAGCGTGCCGAGCGCGTGCTGCACGAATGGCTGCTGCGCGAGGCGCCCAAGACGGCCTCGCTGCTGCTCACGCCGGGCGTGCTGCGCGAGCTGCGCGAAGCCACCGCCAAGGAGCGCTCCGACCTCGCGCACGACCTGAGCGCGCTGCGCCGCGAGTCGATCCGCACGGCGCTCGTGCGCGCGGGCGAAGACCCGGCGCTGGCCGACCCGGCCTTCGATGCCTTCTTCGAAGAGCGCCACCGCGTCATGCTGTACGACGACGCGCTGCCGGCGCTCAAGTGGCTCAGCGAGCGCTACCCGCTGGTGGCGGTGTCGAACGGCAACGCCGACCTCCACAAGACCGGCGTCGGCCGGTGGTTCCGCACCGCCTTCAATGCGCGCACCTTCGGCAGCGGCAAGCCGCACGCGCCGATCTTCCGCGCCGCGGCGGCCTCGGTCGGCCTACTGCCCAAGGACGTGCTGCACGTGGGCGACGACGCCGCGCTCGACGTGGTGGGCGCGCTCAACGCCGGCATGCAGGCCGCCTGGCTGGTGCGCGACGAGCGGCCGTGGGAGCACGGCGCGCGTCCGCAGCTGATCGTGCCCAACCTGCACGCGCTGTGCATCGCGCTGGGCGCCTGAACCTCAGCGGAACACGGGGCGGAAAAAGCTGCGTTCGTAGCTGACGATGCAGCGGGTCTCTTCGGCGTAGCGGAAGGCGGCCTGGCAGTCGGCGTCCTGCATCGAGTCGGCCCGGTAGGTTTCGTACGCGGCCAGGCTCGGGAAGCTGAACATCGCCAGCGCCACGTTGTTCGCGCCTTCGGACGGCAGGAAGTAGCCGTGGTGCTGGCCGCCGAACTTCTCGACCAGCGGAATCCAGAGCTTGCCGTAGTGCTCCAATTCCTTGAGCTTGAAGGGATCGACGATGTAGCGCAGGTAGCAGGTGATCATGGGTGAGGAATGTCAGGGGACTATCGGCGCGGCCCGAGCGGCGCGCGGCTGCCCGGACTATAGTTTTGCGACGGCCTTCTTCCACTGCTTTCGCGCGAATTCCCTTCCATGCATCTCTCCACCTGGCTCCTCTTTTGCGGCGTGACCCTGCTCGTCGCCTTCACGCCCGGCCCGGCCGTGCTGCTCACGGTCTCCAACGCCATCACCGTCGGCCCGCGCCGCGCGATGATCAGCTCGCTGGGCAACGCCTGCGGGCTCTTCCTGGTCTCGGCCGCCGCGATGGGCGGACTGGGCGTGGTGCTCAACACCTCGGCCACGGCCTTCATGGTGCTGAAGGTGGCAGGCGCGGGCTACCTCGTGTACCTGGGCATCCGGCAGTGGCGCAGCCGCACGAGCGTGTTCGCCGAGCTGCAACCGTCGGCCGCGCCGGCGCCTTCGCGTTCCGCGCGCCGGCTGTTCGGGCATGGCGTGACGGTGGCGCTGACCAACCCGAAGGGCATCCTGTTCTTCTCGGCGCTGTTCCCGCAGTTCCTCACGCACGACGCGCCGATCCTCACGCAGTTCGCCGTGCTCACCACGACCTTCGCGGCCGGCTCGGTGCTGGCGCATGGTTCGTACGTGCTGTTGGCGCGCCTGCTGAAGAAGCAGTTCGCGAACCCCAAGCGCGCGCAGCTGTTCAACCGCGTGTCGGGCGGCGCCTTCGTGCTGCTGGGGTTGAGCCTGCTGCGCCTGCGCAACAAGACCGCCTGAGAAAGCCTTCGACTTTTTTCAGTCGAGCCCGAAGTGCTCGCGCAGCGCCGCGCAGAAGTCGGCGGTGCCGCTGAGCGAGAGCGTGAGGGTGTCCAGGCGCGGGTTGTCTTCCCGCGTGCGCTGCACGTCGCAGTCCCACACCGCACCGTCGTCGAGCGCGCCGCGCGCACCGGGGAAGGTGGCCTCGGCCCAGGCCAGCACTTGCGCGATCTCGGCTTCCACCTCGGGCGTGCGCTCGGGCGGGGTCGAGGCCATGGCGTCGAAGGTGCCGTGGTCTTCGGTGTCTTCGCTGTAGTCGAAATCCAGGTAGCGCAGGGTCGTGGTCATGGGGTGGCAAGTGCGCGCGCGACGGCCAGTCCGTTGAGGACCGCACCTTCGAGCGTGGCGGGATAAGGGCCTTCGGTGTAGTCGCCGCAGGCCTGCAGCCCCGGCGTGATGGCGGCCGGCGGGCGGGCCAAGCCGGGCGTGCAGGCGAAGGTGGCGCGCTTCTCGACCACGGTCTGGATCGGCGTCAGCCCCGGTTGGCCGAGCTGCGTGCCGGCCTGGGCGAGCACCTGTTTTTCGAGCGTCTCGCGCGGCGTCTCGTTGGCGCTCACGACGAAGGCGAGCACGCCTTCTGGTCCACCGAGCTGGCCGCGGTCGAACACGAACTGGGCCGGTGCGCTGCCCGGCTGGCTGCGCAGCGCGAGCATTGGTTCGGCCAGCGGCGCGGCGTCGCGTACGTAGACCGTGGCAATCGCCTCGAAGCGCAGCGATTCGGTGACGTTGCACCAGCGCGAAGCGGCCGGCAGGCCGGTGGCACGCACGAGACGTGCGGCGTCCCAGGGGGCGCAGGCCAGCACGGCCTGGTCGAAGAGCTCGTCATCGACGCGCCACCGGTCGCCCTCGGGCGCGATGGCGCGCACGCGGTGGCCGATGTGCGCGGTGGCGCCGTGCCGCGCGAGCCACGCCAGCGCGGCATCGGGCAGCAGGGCGCCGAGGTCCACGCGCGGCAGCAGCAGGTCGGCGCCGCCGCGCCCGCTGAACAGCGCGTCGTGCAGCACGCGCAGGAACACCTGGCCGCTCGATTGCGGCACGGGCGTGTTGAGCGCCGAGACGCACAGCGGCTCGATGAGTTCGTGCATCACGCGCGGCGTGAGG
This sequence comes from Variovorax sp. FW305-3-2-15-B-LB1, assembly GCF_058787635.1. Taxonomy (NCBI): domain Bacteria; kingdom Pseudomonadati; phylum Pseudomonadota; class Betaproteobacteria; order Burkholderiales; family Comamonadaceae; genus Variovorax; species Variovorax sp. FW305-3-2-15-B-LB1. Next base: position 54,458 of record NZ_JBYSZY010000015.1, read on the forward strand.
CCGGCGCACAGCGTGGCGACGCTGGTGCCGGGCGCGCAGCGAAAGCCCGCGAGGCGCCAGCGCACGGCGGTGGCCAGCAGCGCGGCCTTGTCGCGCCAGCTCCAGCCGCGCGCGGTGAAGATGCCGATGAGCAGGTCGAGCGGCGGCGGCCGGCCCGCGGGCATCTGCAGCCCGCCGCCGTCGGCAAAGCGCAACGACAGCGGCAGGCGCTGCAGGGCGGTGTCGACGTCGACCCCCACGTCGCGCATGAGCGCCAGCGTGGCGGTGTAGGCGCCGATCAGGATGTGCTGGCCGTTGTCCAGCGCCATGCCGTGCATGTGATCGACCCGCCGCGCGCGTCCACCGGCCATCGGCGCGGCTTCGAACAGGGTGACGGCGTGCCCGAGGCGCGTGGCCTCGACGGCGCAGGCCAGGCCGGCCCAGCCGGCGCCGATGACGGCGAGCCTCATGGGCACGAAGGGTGGGGCGTCATATCCGGCCCAGCGCCTGGACTTTCCAGGCCAGCCAGAACTTGCGCACGGGCGTCAGGCTGATGCGCTGGTTCAGTACCTGGAAGTCGTCGCGCTCGATCTCGCGCAACAGCGTGCGGTAGATGCTGGCCATCATCAGGCCGGGCTTCTGCGTGCGGCGGTCGGCCAGCGGCAGCAGGGCCAGCGCTTCGTCGTAGGCGGCGTGGGCGCGCTGGGCCTGGAACTTCATGAGCGCGACAAAACGGTCGGAGTGCACGCGGTTCAGGATCTCGTGCGCCTTCACGTCGAACTGCTGCAGCTCGTTGACGGGCAGGTAGATGCGACCGCGCAGCGCGTCTTCGCCGACGTCGCGCAGGATGTTGGTCAGCTGCAGCGCCAGGCCGAGCTTGTGGGCGTAGGCGGTGGTCTGCGGATCGGTCTGGCCGAAGATGCGCGCCGCGACTTCGCCGACCACGCCGGCCACGAGGTGGCAGTAGCGCGCGAGGCCGGGAAAGTCGAGGTAGCGGGTCTGGTCCAGGTCCATCTGGCAGCCGTCGATCACCTCGTTGAGCTGGCGCGCCTCGATGCCGTAGGTGGCGGCATGCGGCATGAGCGCCTGCATGACCGGATGGCGCGGCGTGCCGGCGAAGGCCTGGGCAACCTCGGTGCGCCACCAGGCGAGCTTGGTGGCAGCCACGCCGGGGTCGGAGACCTCGTCGACCACGTCGTCGACTTCGCGGCAGAAGGCATAAAAAGCCGTGATCGCGGCGCGCCGCGGCTTGGGCAGGAACAGGAAGGCGTAATAGAAACTGCTGCCCGAAGCGGCGGCCTTGTCTTGCACGTATTGCTCGGGATTCATCGGGGAGGCGCTGCTTTCATGGGCCGTGATTGTCTCCGCATCCGCCATGCCTTCCAGAGCAGCACGGGCGCGTCGGCCTTGCCGACGGTAGGGCGCTGCGTGAAGGTGTCGAAGCCCAGGTCCTCGATCTTGTCCAGGATGCGCAGGCCACCCTGCACGACCAGGCGCAGCTCCCAGCCCACGCGGCCCGGCAGGCGGTGCACGAGCGGGGCGCCCTCGGTCATGAGCTCGCGCGCCCAGAAGGCCACCACCGCTATCAGATTGATAGCTTCCTGCGGCGGCGGCGCGGAAGACAGCGGCGCGAAGACCTTGAAATGCTCGGACGTCAGGCCGCGCCGCGCGCAGTCGGTGCGCGGAAAGTAGAAGCGCCCGCGCGGCAGGTCGACGCTCGGGTCCTGCCAGAAGTTGATGAGTTGCAGCGCGCTGCAGATGGCGTCGCTCTGGGCCAGCGCCTGCGCATCGGTCACGCCGTACAGGTGCAGCAGCAGCCGGCCGACCGGGTTGGCGGAGCGGCGGCAGTAGTCGAGCAGCTCGGCGCGGTCGGCGTAGGTGCCGCGGTCGCGGGTCTTCTCGATGTCCTGCATGAAGGCGCTGAGCAGGTCGGCGAGCAGGTCTTCGGGCAGGCGGTACTGGGCGATGGCCCAGGCCAGCGGGCCGAACACGTGGGGCCAGCGCGAGTCGGGCAACGCGTCGCCGCGTGCGGCGGCGGCCAGTTCCTCGCGGTAGGCGCGCAGCTCGGCCAGGCGCGCATCGGGCGAGGCGTCGCCCTCGTCGGCGATGTCGTCGGCGGTGCGCGCGAAGTGGTAGATCGCGGCGATGGGCGGGCGCAGGTGCTGCGGGCACAGCCAGGAGGCCACGGGGAAGTTTTCGTAGTGCGCCGGCGCGGCGGCATGACGGGGATTGGCGGGAGGAGTGGCGGACACGCCACGATTGTCGGCGACGTCATGTCCGGGCACTATGCTGGCGGCGTCGCCACTTTCCATCTCTCTTTCGCCCATGACGATGAAAGCAACTGCCGCGGCTTCCGGGACCTCGCTTCCCGCTTCGGGCGACACGGCACACGCGGCCGGGCCCGGTTTGATGATCGCGGCGCTGGGCGTCGTCTTCGGCGACATCGGCACCTCGCCGCTGTACGCCTTCAAGGAAACGATGAACCCCGAGCACGGCGTGCCGTTCTCGCCCGACGCGGTGCTGGGCCTGCTCTCGCTGATCTTCTGGGGCCTGATGTTCGTGGTGACGCTCAAGTACGTGGTGTTCGTGCTGCGCGCCGACCACGATGGCGAAGGCGGCATCCTGGCACTGCAGGCGCTGGCGCGCAACGCCGTTTCCGGCCCGAAGACCCGGCCCTGGGTGTGGCGCGGGATCGGGGTTCTGGGCCTGGTGGGCGCGGCCATGTTCTACGGCGACAGCCTCATCACGCCGGCGATCTCGGTGCTGTCGGCGGTGGAGGGCCTGGAGGTGCAGGCGCCGGTGCTGCAGCGCGTGGTGATCCCGATCACGTTGGCCATCCTCGTCGGGCTGTTCATGGTGCAGAAGAAGGGCACCGGCGTGGTCGGCAGGATCTTCGGGCCGGTGATGCTGCTGTGGTTCCTGGTGCTGGGCGTGGCAGGGCTGTGGCAGGTGCTGCAGCAGCCGCAGGTGCTGGCGGCGCTCGACCCGCGCCGGGCAGTGGGCTTCCTGGTCGAGCACCGGGCGCAGTCGCTGGCCGTGCTGGGCGCGGTGTTCCTGGCGTTCACGGGCGGGGAGGCGCTGTATGCCGACATGGGGCACTTCGGCGCCAGGCCGATCCGTCTCGCGTGGCTCTTCATCGCGCTGCCGGGGCTGGTGCTCAACTACTTCGGGCAAGGCGCGCTGGTGCTGGCGAACCCGGCGGCCATCGACAACCCGTTCTTCCGGCTCTTTCCGTCGTGGGGCGTGCTGCCGATGGTGGTGCTGGCCGCCATGGCCACGGTGATCGCGTCGCAGGCAGTGATCTCGGGCGCCTTCTCGCTCACCGCGCAGGCGATGCGCATGGGCTACCTGCCGCGCATGCGCGTGGTGCAGACCTCGGGCACGGCCATCGGGCAGATCTACGTGCCCGCGGTCAACTGGTTGTTGATGGTCGGCGTGCTGCTGCTGGTGCTGGGCTTCCGCAGCTCGGGCGCGCTGTCGGCGGCGTATGGCATCGCGGTGTCGATCACGATGGTGACGACCACATTGCTGGCCGGCATCGTGGCCTGGGGCCTGTGGCGCTGGAACAAGGTGGCGGTGGTGGTCGGCGTGGCGGCCTTCGCGGCGGTCGACCTGACCTTCGTGGTGTCCAACAGCCTGAAGGTGGCCGAGGGCGGCTGGCTCACGCTGGCGGTGGCGGCCGGGGTGATGGTGCTGTTCACCACCTGGGCCAAGGGCCGGCGCCTGGGCCTGGAAGCGGCGGCGGCCGACAGCCTGCCGCTGCGCCCCTTCGTCGAGTCGCTGGCGCTGAACATGCCGCACCGGGTGAGCGGCACGGCCGTGTTCCTGAACCCCGACGCCACGGCGGTGCCGCACGCGCTGCTGCACAACCTCAAGCACAACCAGGTGCTGCACGAGCAGGTGATCGTGCTGCGCGTGCTCTCGTGCGACACGCCGCGCGTGGACGCGCGCCTGCGCATCGAGGCCGAGCAGCTGATGGCCGGCATCTGGGTGGTCACGGCGCGCCACGGCTTCATGGAGCGGGCCGACGTGCCCGAGTTCATCCGCATCCTGGCCTACCAGAAGACCCTGGCCATCGATTCGATGAAGACCTCGTACTTCGTCTCCCGCGCCTCGGTGGGCGAGGAGAACCTGCCGGGCATGAACCCGGTGCGACGGGTGCTGTTCGGCTGGCTGCAGCGCAACGCGGGCCGGGCATCCGATTACTTCGAGCTCCCCGACAACCGGTTGGTAGAGATGGGGCAGAGAACTTAGCGTGAACAGGGTCAACTGACCGGCGGGTCATTGACACTGTTTAACGTTTACCCTAGATTACTAACCGGTGGGTCATTAATGACCCGGTTCCTCTCTTCTTGGGTGTCTCATGACCGCCTCCGCCGCCTCACTCCGTGCCCGCAGCGCCGCCTGGCTGCTGCTTCCCGCCATCTTTCTGGCCGGCTGTTCGCCGAAACCGCCCGCCCAGGAGCCCGTGAGGGCGGTCAAGTTCGTGACCGTCGGCACCAGCGACTACGACGCCCAGCCCGAGTTCTCGGCCGAGGTGCGGGCCCGGGTCGAATCGCGCCTGGGCTTCCGGGTGGCGGGCAAGATCATCCGCCGCCAGGCCGAGCTCGGCCAGCACGTGCAGGCCGGCCAGGTGTTGGCCCAGCTCGATCCGCAGGACTACCGCCTGGCCGCCGAGGCCGCCCGCGCCCAGCAGGCCGCCGCGCTGACCAACCGCGACCTCGCGGCCGCCGACCTCAAGCGCTACACCGAGCTGCGATCGCAGAACTTCATCAGCGGTGCCGAACTGGAACGCCGCGAAACCACCTGGAAGGCCGCGCAGGCCCAGCTTGAACAGGCGCAGGCGCAGCTGGCCTCGCAAGGCAACCAGGCCAGCTACACGACGCTGGTGGCCGACGTGGCGGGCATCATCACCGCCATCGAGGCCGAGCCGGGCCAGGTGGTGCAGGCCGGCACGCCGGTCGTGCGCATCGCCCAGGACGGCGCGCGCGACGTGGTGTTCGCGGTGCCTGAAGACCGCGCCGCGCTGATCAAGCCCGGCTCGCCGGTCGCGGTGCGCGGCTGGTCCGGCGGCGAGGTGCTGCAGGGCCAGGTGCGCGAGGTGGCGGCCAGTGCCGACGCGGTCACGCGCACCTACTCGGTCAAGGTGTCGATCGACGCCGCGACCTCGCCGGCGCTCGGCGCCACCGTCTATGCCCGGCCGCAGGCGCTGGCCCGCACCGACGTCGCGGTGATCAAGCTGCCGACCAGCGCGCTGCGCCAGGAAGGCAAGGGCTCGGCGGTCTGGGTGCTCGACAAGGACAGCATGACCGTGCGCTCGCAGCCGGTGCAGGTGGTCACGGCCGACGGCAATGAAGCGGTGATCGGATCGGGCCTGTCGACCGGAATGATGGTCGTGGCCGCGGGCGTGCACGTGCTGTCGCCGGGGCAGAAGGTCACCATCTACCAATCGAAGGAGGCCATGGCGGCCGCCGCCAATGGCCAGCAACAGGCGCAGGCGAAGCAGCAGGCCGTCGAGGCCGTGGCCGCGACGAAGAAGGAGATCGCAACGGGTGCCGCCAAATGACGGAAGGCCCAGCGACCCCCGCGACAACCCCGGCGCCTGAGTCTGAGTACAAGTCGCCCGGCTTCAATCTTTCCAAATGGGCGTTGGACCACGCGCCCCTCACGCGCTACCTGATGGTGGTGCTGATGGTGCTGGGCGCCTTCGCGTACTTCCAGCTCGGCCAGGACGAAGACCCGCCGTTCACCTTCCGTGCCATGGTGGTGCGCACCTACTGGCCCGGCGCCACCGCGCAGCAGGTGGCCGAGCAGGTCACCGACAAGCTGGAGCGCACGCTGCAGGAAGCGCCGTACGCCGACAAGATCCGCAGCTACTCCAAGCCGGGCGAGTCGCAGATCATTTTCCAGATCAAGGACTCGTCGAAGGCCGCCGAGGTGGCCAACGTCTGGTACACGGTGCGCAAGAAGATCGGCGACATGCGCGGCACCTTGCCCGCGGGTGTGCAGGGGCCGTTCTTCAATGATGACTTCGGCGACGTCTACGGCGTGATCTACGCACTGGAAAGCGAAGGCTTCAGCTACGCCGAGCTCAAGACGCTGGCCGACGACGTGCGCCAGCAGCTGCTGCGCGTGAAGGACGTGGCCAAGGTCGACCAGTTCGGCGTGCAGGACGAAAAAGTCTTCATCGAGATCTCGCAGAAGCGCCTGGCCCAGCTGGGGCTCGACTTCAACGCCGTGCTGGCCCAGCTCGGCTCGCAGAACGCGGTCGAAAGCGCCGGCACGATCCAGTCGCCGCTGGACGTGGTGCAGGTGCGCGTGGGCGGCCAGTTCACCAGCGTGGAGCAGCTGCGCGAGATGCCGATCCGCGGCAGCTCGGGCAACCAGATCAAGCTCGGCGACATCGCCGAGATCCGCCGCGGGTATGTCGATCCGCCGGCCGTCAAGGTGCACCACCAGGGCAAGGAAGTGATCGCGCTCGGTGTGTCGATGGCCAAGGGCGGCGACATCATCGCGCTGGGCAAGGCGCTGAAGGCCACCACCGCCACCATCGACCAGCGCCTGCCGGCCGGCGTGAAGCTGGCGCAGGTGCAAGACCAACCGGTGTCGGTGGCCAGCTCGGTCAACGAATTCGTGGGCGTGCTCATCGAGGCCGTGGCCATCGTGCTGGCCGTGAGCATCATCGCGCTCGGCCTGCACAAGGGCGGGCGCTTCGGCTGGTACATCGACATGCGCCCGGGGCTGGTGGTGGCCATCACCATTCCGCTGGTGCTGGCCGTGACCTTCCTGGCCATGAACTACTTCGGCATCGGGCTGCACAAGATATCGCTGGGGTCGCTGATCATCGCGCTCGGCCTCCTGGTGGACGACGCGATCATCGCGGTCGAGATGATGGTGCGGAAGATGGAGGAGGGCTACGACAAGGTCCGCGCCGCCACCTTCGCCTACGACGTCACGGCCAAGCCGATGCTCACGGGCACGCTCATCACGGCGGCGGGCTTCCTGCCGATCGGCATCGCCAAGTCGGTGACGGGCGAATACACCTTCGCAATCTTCGCGGTGACGGTGATCGCGCTGGTGCTGTCGTGGATCGTGTCGGTGTACTTCGTGCCGTACCTGGGCACGCTGCTGCTCAAGGTGAAGCCGCACGACCCTGACGCGCCGCCGCACGAGCTGTTCGACACGCCGTTCTACAACAGCTTCCGCCGCGCCGTGAACTGGTGCGTGCAGCACCGCTGGCTGACCATCGGCGCCACCGTGCTGATCTTTGCGCTCGGCATCGTCGGCATGGGCAAGGTGCAGCAGCAGTTCTTCCCCGATTCGAGCCGGCCCGAGATCATGGTGGACATCTGGTTCCCCGAAGGCACCTCGTTCGCCGCCAACGAAGAAGTGGCCAAGCGCGTCGAGCAGCGCGTGATGAAGGAAGAGGGCGTGAAGACCGTCAGCACCTGGATCGGCTCCGGCGTGCCGCGCTTCTACCTGCCGCTGGACCAGGTGTTTCCGCAGACCAACGTGTCGCAGCTCATCGTGCTGGCACAGGACCTGAAGGTGCGCGAGCGCCTGCGCCTGCGCCTGCCCGCCCTGCTGGCCGAGGAATTCCCCGAGGTGCGCGGCCGCGTCAAGCTGCTGCCCAACGGCCCGCCGGTGCCGTACCCGGTGCAGTTCCGCGTGATCGGCACCGAGCCCGCCCAGCTGCGCGCCCGCGCCGACGAGGTGAAGGCCGTGCTGCGCGAGAGCCCCAACATGCGCGGCGTGAACGACAACTGGAACGAGTCGGTCAAGGTGATCCGCCTCGAAATCGACCAGGCCAAGGCGCGTGCGCTCGGCGTGACCAGCCAGGCCATCGCCCAGGCTTCGCGCACCATGTTCAGCGGCACCACGGTCGGCCAGTACCGCGAGAACGACCTGCTGATCGACATCGTGCTGCGCCAGTCGGCCGACGAGCGCGAGGCGATTTCGGACATCGGCAATGCCTACATCCCGACGACCACGGGCCGTTCGATCCCGCTCACGCAGATCGCCCGGCCGGTGTTCACCTGGGAGCCCGGCGTGATGTGGCGCGAGAACCGCGACTACGCGATCACCGTGCAGGGCGACGTGGTGGAAGGCCTGCAGGGCGCCACCGTGACCGAGCAGCTGCTGCCGAAGCTGCGTCAGCTCGAAGCCGGCTGGCATGCGGCCGGGCAGGGCGGCTACCGCATCGAGGTGGCGGGCGCCGTGGAAGAAAGCAGCAAGGGCTCGGCCTCGATCGTGGCGGGCGTGCCGATCATGCTGTTCCTGGTGTTCACGCTGCTGATGCTGCAGCTGCACAGCTTCAGCCGCTCGCTGCTGGTGTTCATCACCGGCCCGATGGGCATCGCCGGCGTGGCCGCCGCGCTGCTGCTGCTGAACCGGCCCTTCGGCTTTGTGGCGCTGCTCGGCGTGATCGCGCTGATGGGCATGATCCAGCGCAACGCCGTGATCCTGATCGACCAGATCGAGCTCGACCGCGCCGCCGGCGTGCCGGCCTGGGACGCGATCGTCGAGTCGGCCGTGCGGCGCCTGCGCCCCATCGTGCTGACCGCCGCGGCGGCGGTGCTGGCGATGATCCCGCTGTCGCGCAGCGTGTTCTGGGGGCCGATGGCCGTGGCCATCATGGGCGGGTTGATCGTGGCCACCGTGCTGACCCTGCTCGCGCTGCCGGCGATGTACGCCGCGGCCTTCCGCATCAAGCGGGAGCCGCAAACCGCTGCCGCCTGAAAAGGCGCTTTTCAGGGGCCGTTGTCGCGCGGCCCGTATCCCTTGCGCGAGAGTGGGTGAAATCCCCCAAAGGGGGAAGCCGGAAGGCCCCCATTCTTGCGTTTAAAATGCGCGGTTGACCGATTTCAGGCGGACGGTCTTGGGCCAGCGGTTTTCCGCAGCGCCGAGGCCGTCCGCCTTTGCATTCACCTGAAATTTGGCATCGCGCGGGTGGCGAAATTGGTAGACGCACCAGGTTTAGGTCCTGACGTTCGCAAGAACGTGCCGGTTCGAGTCCGGCCCCGCGCACCAGCCACACCCCTCACAAGGAAGACACCATGACCGTGAACGTTGAAACTCTCGAGAAGCTCGAACGCAAGATCACGCTGACCCTGCCGGTCGGCACCATCCAGAACGAAGTCGATTCGCGCCTCAAGAAGCTCGCGCGCACCGTCAAGATGGACGGCTTCCGTCCCGGCAAGGTGCCGATGAACGTCGTGGCCCAGCGCTACGGCTACTCGGTGCACTACGAAGTCATGAACGACAAGGTCGGCGAGGCCTTCTCGCAAGCCGCCAACGAAGCCAAGCTGCGCGTCGCCGGCCAGCCCCGCATTACCGAGAAGGAAGAGTCGCCCGAAGGCCAGCTCGCCTTCGACGCGGTCTTCGAAGTGTTCCCCGAAGTCAAGATCAACGACCTGTCGGGCGCTGAAGTCGAGAAGCTGTCGGCCGAAGTCGGTGACGAAGCCATCGACAAGACCCTGGACATCCTGCGCAAGCAGCGCCGCACCTTCGCCCAGCGCGCCCAAGACGCCGTGGCCGAAGACAACGACCGCGTGACGGTCGACTTCGAAGGCAAGATCGACGGCGAGCCCTTCCAGGGCGGCAAGGCCGAAGACTTCCAGTTCGTCGTCGGCGAAGGCCAGATGCTCAAGGAATTCGAAGATGCCGTGCGCGGCATGAAGTCCGGCGACAGCCGCACCTTCCCGCTGTCGTTCCCGGCCGATTACCACGGCAAGGACGTGGCCGGCAAGCAAGCCGACTTCATGGTCACCGTGAAGAAGATCGAAGCTTCGCACCTGCCCGAAGTCAACGAACAGCTGGCCAAGTCGCTCGGCATCGCCGAAGCCACCGTGGAAGGCCTGCGCGCCGACATCAAGCGCAACCTCGAGCGCGAAGTGAAGTTCCGCCTGCTGGCCCGCAACAAGAACGCCGTGATGGACGCCCTGGTGGCCAACGCCGAACTCGACCTGCCGAACGCCAGCGTGCAGTCGGAAGTCGCCCGCATGATCGAAGGCGCCCGCGCCGAGCTCAAGCAGCGCGGCATCAAGGACGCCGACAAGGCCCCGATCCCCGAAGAAGTGTTCCGCCCGCAAGCCGAGCGCCGCGTGCGCCTGGGCCTCGTGGTCGCCGAGCTGGTGCGTGCCAACGAACTGCAGGCCAAGCCCGAGCAGATCAAGGCCCACATCGACGAGCTGGCCGCCAGCTACGAGAAGCCGCAAGACGTCGTGCGCTGGTACTTCAGCGACAACAACCGCCTGGCGGAAGTCGAAGCCGTGGTCATCGAGAACAACGTGACCGACTTCGTGCTGGGCAAGGCCAAGGTCAACGAAAAGTCGGTGTCGTTCGACGAACTGATGGCGCAGCAGCAGTAAGCTGGTTTCCGTCGCTGCATGCAGCAACGCCGATGGGGCTTGTGCTTTGCGGCACGAGCCCCATTTCACTCAGGCGTACAGTTCAATCAGAGCGAACGAATCCATTTTCCGGAGAGCAAATTCATGAGCGCACAGGAAATTCAAGGCCTCGGCATGATCCCGATGGTCGTCGAGCAGTCGGGCCGCGGCGAGCGGTCGTATGACATCTACTCGCGTCTCCTCAAGGAACGCATCATCTTCCTGGTGGGCGAGGTCAACGACCAGACCGCCAACCTCGTGGTGGCCCAGTTGCTGTTCCTCGAGAGCGAGAACCCGGACAAGGACATTTCGTTCTACATCAACTCCCCGGGCGGCAGCGTGAGCGCCGGCATGGCGATCTACGACACGATGCAGTTCATCAAGCCGTCGGTGTCGACCATGTGCCTGGGCTTCGCGGCCAGCATGGGCGCCTTCCTGCTGGCGGCCGGCGAGAAGGGCAAGCGTTTCTCGCTGCCCAACTCCAAGATCATGATCCACCAGGTGCTCGGCGGCGCACGCGGCCAGGCCACCGACATCGAAATCCATGCGCGCGACATCCTGCGCACCAAGGACCAGATGAACCGCATCCTGGCCGAACGCACTGGCCAGCCGCTGGAAAAGGTCAAGTCGGACACCGAGCGCGACTATTTCCTGACCGCCGACGAGGCCAAGGATTACGGCCTGGTCGACCAGGTCGTCTCCCAGCGCGGTTAATGCCGCCCGGCGCCTCGGGCGCCCAAAAGGCAAAAACGGCGTTTCCCACACGGGAAACGCCGTTTTTGTTTAGTTATCATTGTCCATACCCTGTCACGAGGCAAAAGTCCATGGCCGAAAAAAAAGGCACCTCCAGCGAAAAAACGCTTTATTGCTCGTTCTGCGGCAAGAGCCAGCATGAGGTCAAGAAGCTGATCGCGGGCCCTTCGGTCTTCATCTGCGACGAATGCATCGACCTGTGCAACGAGATCATCCGTGACGAGCTGCCGGCCGGTGAGGAAGCGCGCGACGCGCGCAGCGACCTGCCCACGCCGCTGGAGATCAAGACCAACCTCGACAACTACGTGATCGGCCAGGAGCCGGCCAAGCGCATGCTGTCGGTGGCGGTCTACAACCACTACAAGCGCCTGCGCCACAAGGAAAAGAACACCAAGGGCGACGAGGTCGAGCTCAGCAAGAGCAACATCCTCTTGATCGGCCCCACGGGTTCGGGCAAGACGCTCCTGGCGCAAACGCTCGCGCGCATGCTCGACGTGCCCTTCGTGATGGCCGACGCCACCACGCTGACCGAAGCCGGCTACGTGGGCGAAGACGTCGAGAACATCATCCAGAAGCTGCTGCAAAGCTGCAACTACGAGGTCGAGCGCGCCCAGCGCGGCATCGTCTACATCGACGAAATCGACAAGATCTCGCGCAAGTCCGACAACCCCTCGATCACCCGCGACGTGTCGGGCGAGGGCGTGCAGCAGGCGCTGCTCAAGCTCATCGAAGGCACCATGGCCAGCGTGCCGCCCCAGGGCGGGCGCAAGCACCCGAACCAGGACTTCCTGCAGATCGACACGACCAACATCCTGTTCATCTGCGGCGGCGCCTTTGCGGGCCTGGAGAAGGTCATCGAAAACCGTACCGAGGCCTCGGGTATCGGCTTCGGCGCCGCAGTGAAGAGCAAGGCCCAGCGCAGCATCACCGAGGTGTTCCGCGAAGTCGAGCCCGAAGACCTGATCAAGTTCGGCCTGATCCCCGAACTCGTGGGCCGCATGCCCGTGGTCGCCTCGCTGGCCGAACTGAGCGAAGACGCGCTGGTGCAGATCCTGACCGAGCCCAAGAATGCGGTGGTGAAGCAGTTCACCAAGCTGCTGCAGATGGAGGGCGTGGACCTCGAAATCCGTCCCGCGGCGCTCAAGGCGATCGCACGCAAGGCGCTGGCCCGCAAGACCGGTGCGCGCGGCCTGCGCTCGATCCTTGAACAGTCGCTGATCGACACCATGTTCGAATTGCCGAACGCGACCAATGTCGACAAGGTGGTGGTCGAGGAATCGACCATCGACGAAAACAAGCCCCCGCTGCTCGTGTACCGCGAAACGGCGAAAAAGGCCTAAAGGACAAGGACGCTCATGTCTGGTCATACCCCATTGCCCCCCGAAGCCCTCGACCTGCCGCTGCTGCCGCTGCGGGACGTCGTGGTGTTTCCCCACATGGTGATCCCGCTCTTCGTGGGTCGCCCGAAGAGCATCAAGGCGCTCGAGCTGGCGATGGAGGCCGAGCGCCGCATCATGCTGGTGGCCCAGAAGGCCGCCGCCAAGGACGAGCCCTCGGTCGAGGACATGTTCGAGGTCGGCTGCGTCTCGACCATCCTGCAGATGCTCAAGCTGCCCGACGGCACCGTGAAGGTGCTGGTCGAAGGCCAGCAGCGCGCCCGCGTGAACCGCATCGATGACGGCGAGACGCACTTCTCGGCCAACGTGACGCCCGTCGAGGCGCCCGAAGGCGGCGAGAAGGGCACCGAGGTCGAGGCGCTGCGCCGCGCGGTGATGCAGCAGTTCGACCAGTACGTCAAACTGAACAAGAAGATCCCGCCCGAGATCCTCACCTCGATCTCGAGCATCGACGACGCCGGCCGCCTGGCCGACACCATCGCCGCCCACCTGCCGCTCAAGCTGGACAACAAGCAGGCCGTGCTCGACTTGGACGACGTCAAGGCGCGCCTGGAAAACCTGTTCGGCCAGCTCGAGCGCGAAGTCGACATCCTGAACGTCGACAAGAAGATCCGTGGCCGCGTGAAGCGCCAGATGGAGAAGAACCAGCGCGACTTCTACCTCAACGAGCAGGTCAAGGCCATCCAGAAGGAGCTCGGCGAAGGCGAAGAGGGCGCGGACATCGAGGAGATCGAGAAGAAGATCAAGCTCGCCAAGATGTCCAAGGAAGGCCTGAAGAAGGCCGAGGGCGAGCTCAAGAAGCTCAAGCTCATGTCGCCCATGTCGGCCGAAGCCACGGTGGTGCGCAACTACATCGACGTGCTCATCAGCCTGCCGTGGAGCAAGAAGACCAAGATCAAGCACGACCTGGCCAATGCCGAGGCCGTGCTCAACGCCGACCACTACGGCCTCGAGAAGGTCAAGGACCGCATCCTTGAATACCTCGCAGTGCAGCAGCGCGTCGACAAGGTGAAGGCACCCATCCTGTGCCTCGTGGGCCCACCGGGTGTCGGCAAGACCTCGCTGGGGCAGTCGATCGCGAAAGCGACCGGCCGCAAGTACACGCGCATGGCGCTGGGCGGCATGCGCGACGAAGCCGAGATCCGTGGCCACCGCCGCACCTACATCGGCGCACTGCCGGGCAAGGTGCTGCAGGGTCTGAGCAAGATCGGCACGCGCAACCCGCTGTTCCTGCTGGACGAAATCGACAAGCTGGGCACGGACTTCCGCGGCGACCCGTCGAGCGCTCTGCTCGAAGTGCTCGACCCCGAGCAGAACCACACCTTCGGCGACCACTACGTGGAAGTCGACTTCGACCTGAGCGACGTGATGTTCGTCGCGACGTCGAATTCGATGAACATCCCGCCGGCGCTGCTGGACCGCATGGAAGTCATCCGCCTCTCGGGCTACACCGAGGACGAGAAGACCAACATCGCGATCAAGTACCTGCTGCCCAAGCAAATGAAGAACAACGGCGTGAAGGACGATGAACTGGCCGTCACCGAAGCCGCCGTGCGCGACATCGTGCGCTACTACACGCGTGAAGCCGGCGTGCGTTCGCTCGAGCGCGAGCTGTCCAAGATCTGCCGCAAGGTGGTGAAGGGTCTGCTGCTCAAGCAACTGACGCCCAAGGTCACGGTGGACGGCGAGAACCTCAGCGAGTTCCTCGGCGTGCGCAAGTACAGCTTCGGCCTGGCCGAGAAGCAGAACCAGGTCGGCCAGGTGGTCGGCCTTGCGTGGACCGAAGTCGGCGGCGACCTGCTGACGATCGAGGCCGTGACCATGCCCGGCAAGGGCGTGATCAGCCGCACGGGTTCGCTCGGCGACGTGATGAAGGAATCGGTCGAGGCCGCACGCACCGTGGTCCGCAGCCGCTCGCGCCGCCTGGGCATCAAGGACGAGGTGTTCGAGAAGCGTGACATCCACATCCACGTGCCCGACGGCGCCACGCCCAAGGACGGCCCGAGCGCGGGCGCGGCGATGACGACGGCCTTCGTGTCGGCGCTCACGGGCATCCCGGTGCGTGCCGACGTCGCGATGACCGGCGAGATCACGCTGCGCGGCGAAGTCACCGCCATCGGCGGCCTGAAGGAAAAGCTGCTGGCAGCATTGCGCGGCGGCATCAAGACCGTGCTGATCCCCGAAGAGAACGCCAAGGACCTGCAGGACATTCCCGAGAACGTGAAGAACGGCCTCGAGATCGTGCCGGTGAAGTGGATCGACAAGGTGCTCGAGATCGCGCTCGAGAAAATGCCCGAGCCGCTGTCCGACGAAGAGGTGGCCGCGTCGGCTGCTGCGGTGGCCGAACTGGCCAAGCAGCGTGCTGCGGCGCCGGCCGTCGAAGGCTCGGTCAAACATTGATCGATTGATTGCAGAACTTGTGAAGCCTCAAAAAACTGGTATATAATTTGAGGCTCGAAACGCGGGAATAGCTCAGTTGGTAGAGCGCAACCTTGCCAAGGTTGAGGTCGAGAGTTCGAGACTCTTTTCCCGCTCCAGTTTTGAAAAAGGGAAGCAAGCAGCTTCCCTTTTTTTCGCAGTTCGATTTCGTTATTCAGCGTGGCGCGATAGCAAAGCGGTTATGCAACGGATTGCAAATCCGTCTAGCCCGGTTCGACTCCGGGTCGCGCCTCCACCCTCTCGTCAAGACCGATCGGCTCCGATACACAAGCCCCGCCAACCGACGTTGCCGGGGCTTGTTTCATTTGGGTTATCGTCGATGTTCAACCCGAGGCCCGGATGGTGAAATTGGTAGACACATCGGACTTAAAATCCGCCGCTTCCTTAATCGGGGCATACGGGTTCGACCCCCGTTCCGGGTACCACCATATTTACAAGGGAGTATTTGATGCCTCGCTACAACGCTCCATTTGAGATCCATGTGCATGGCGATGTGCCGCTGCGCTCGGACGTGAGCTTCGAGCAGATCCAGGAGGCGCTGCGGCCGCTCTGGAAATACGCAGGCGCCAAATCGCTGGCCGACGGTGCCACCAGCACCTACGAAGAAGAACCCGGCATCCGCTTCGAGCAGAAGGACCACACGCTGCAGATCTGCTGGACCGTGCCGGGCGACGAAGACTTCCGCCAGGCGCTCGACGAGATGTGCATGGGCCTGAACGAACTCTCCGAACGCGGTGCCGCGATCGAAGTCACCTTCTACGACACCGATTTCGACGAGGAAGAGGGTGATCCCGACGAAGAATCGCGCGACGACTTCCTGATGCTGTTCGTGGGCCCCAACCCGGCCGCGATCATGCAGGTGCAGCGCGATCTGCTGGTCGAAGACGTGGTCAATCTCATGGAACGCCACTTCGACGGCGCCGAGCTGGGCGGTGTGGTCGCCGAGATCGACCGCCTCTTCAGCGACCGTTTCGACGCGCTCGTGAACTCGCTCGAAATCGGCAAGCGTCCGCGCGGTGCCGGTGGGGCCGGCGGCGGCAGCGGTGGTGGTCACGGCGGTGGCCGTCGTCCGCGCCACCTGCACTGACCTTTCCCTTACCGCCCGGTCCCAAGGCCGCATGGCCCTGTTCCCAGCCTCCGCGTTGCGCCCCGGCGTGCGCAAGCGCGAGGTGTTCGGCTGGACGATGTACGACTTCGCGAACTCGGGCTACACCACGGTCGTGATCACGGCGGTGTTCGCCGCCTACTTCGTGGGTGGCATCGCCAAGGGTGCGCCATGGGCCACCTTCGCGTGGACCGTGGCCCTCAGTACCTCGTACGCCATCGTGATGCTCACGATGCCCGCCATCGGCGCCTGGGCCGACCTGCGCGCCGCCAAGAAGCGCGTGCTGGTCATGACGACCACAGGCTGCGTGCTCGCCACGGCGGCTCTGGCGCTCACGCCGGGCTTCGCGGGCGGCGCGATGGGCGTCGCGCTCGCAATGGCGCTGGTGATCGTCTCCAATGCTTTCTATTCCTACGGCGAGTCGCTGACCGGCGCCTTCCTGCCCGAGTTGGCAACGGCCGAAGGCATGGGCAAGGTGAGCGGCTGGGGCTGGGCCTTCGGCTATGTCGGCGGCATGCTGGCGCTGGGGTTGTGTCTGGCATACGTGCTGTGGTCGCAGGCGCGCGGGTTGCCGGCGGCGCACTTCGTGCCGGTCACGATGCTGATCACGGCAGCGATCTATGGCGTGGCCGCCTGCGTTACCTTCGCGCTGCTGCCCGAACGCGCCGTGCCCCAGGCCCGCCGCGGCCAGGACAGCGCCTGGCGGCAATTGCGCACCACCTTCCAGCAGGCGCGCGCCTACCGTGACTTCATGTGGCTGCTGGTCTGCACCGTCTGCTACCAGGGCGGCGTGGCGGTCGCGATCACGCTGGCCGCGATCTACGCCGAGCAGGTGATCGGCTTCGTCGCGAGCGAGACGATGGTGCTGATCTTCGTGCTCAACATCGCGGCCGCGCTCGGCGCCTTCGGCTTCGGCTACGTGCAGGACCGCATCGGCCACAAGGTGTCGCTGGCCGCCACGCTGCTCGCGTGGATCGCGGTGTGCGTGATCGCCGCATGGGTCACGACCAAGGGCGGCTTCTGGTGGGCCGCCGCCATCGCGGGGCTGGCAATGGGCTCGAGCCAGTCGGCCGGGCGCGCGATGACGGGCTACCTTGCGCCGCCGCAGCAGCTCGCCGAGTTCTTCGGGCTCTGGACCTTCGCCACGCGCCTGGCCAGCATCATCGGCCCGCTGAGCTTCGGCGCCATCACCTGGGCCACCGGCGGCAATCAGCGCATCGCGATCCTCTCGACGGCCGTGCTGTTCATCGGCGGGCTGTTGTTGCTGCTGCCGATCGACATGCAACGCGGCCGCAGGGCTGCGCTGCACGACAAGGCTGTTGCGCGATAGCGGCGGGTCAGTGCCTCAGGGCGCCTGCTGCAGCGACTTGGGCACCTTGAAGCGCTCGCCGTCATAGCGCAGCGTCACGGTGCTGAACTTCGCGGGCAGCGCTTTCTCGACGCAACCCTGGTCTTCCTGTTCCTGCGCGCGGCTTTGCACCAGCGTGCGCGACAACTGCAGATCGGCAAAGCCGTTGCTCGTGGTGCGGGCGACTGACAGCATGGTGCGCAGCTTCTCGAAGTGGCCGGTGCAGGTGGCGTCCCAGCCGCCGTTGTCGTGGTCGAGCTCGATCTCCTGCAGCACCTGCTGCAGCTTGTTGCCGCGCTGCACGTACAGGCGCACGGTCTCGCTGGCCTGCGGGCCCGAGGTCGTGCTGTTGCCGCGGTAACGCACGCGCAGGCCGAAGGCGCGCGTGTCGGGCGACAGCACGTAGCGCGAGGTGTCGACGCGGATTTCCTGGATCGAGGTGGTGGCGTCTTCGTCGAGCGCCTCGGGCAGGAAGATCCGCCCGATCACCGTGTCGCGGTCGGTGTTGCCGTTGTCGGGCCGCTGGATCAGCAGCAGCGCGAGGTCGAAGACCTTGGCGCCCTTGTCCGTGGTCTCGCGCGGCATGGGCAGCACCACGATGCTGCGGCCGGGAAACGCCGGCCAGACCTTGCAGGCGGCCAACCGTTCGTCGAGCGGCTGCTTCGGATAGAGCTTGGCGTGCATGCGCTCGGCCAGCCCGCTTTCGCAGGCGGCGTGGCTCAGGCCGGCGGCCGAGGCCAGGCCCAGCAGGACCAGTGCATGACGCAGAAAGAAGAGGGCGCGCATTTGCTGGTGAGTGGATGTCAGGCTGCGTTCGCCGCCGGCACCGAAGCGCCTTGCACGCGCGCGGGCAACCAGCGCGCCGCGGCGGCTTCGAGCACCGTCATGTCGCCGCTGCTCTCGAGCACCAACCCGCCTTCGCTGCCGTCGTCGGCCAGCCGGCCGAGCGATGTCAGCACGCGGCGCGTCTGCTGCGCGACCGGTGCGCCGGTGTCGATGAAGCGCAGCGTCGGCGGTGCGTGGCGCTGCAGTTCGTCTTTCACGAGCGGATAGTGCGTGCAACCGAGCACCACGGTGTCGACCTCGCCTGGCCCGTCGCCGAAGGGGCCTGCTTGCGCCATGTAGCGCTCGCACAGCGCGGCGATGGTGGCGCTGTCAAAGCCTTCGATGGCCTTCACGAGGCCGTCGCACGGCACGGGCCGCACGGTCGTCGCGCCTGCGAAGGAATCGCGCAGCGCTGCATACCGGGCGCTGGCCAGCGTGCCGCGCGTGGCCAGCACCGCGATGTGGCCCGTGCGGCTCGTCGCCACGGCGGGCTTGAGCGCCGGCTCCAGGCCCACGATGGGCAGCGAGGGAAATTCGGCGCGCAGCACGTGGATCGCCGCCGTGGTGGCCGTGTTGCAGGCCACCACCAGCGCCTTGATGTCGTGCGCGCGCAGCAGGTGTTCGACCACCTGGCGCGAGTGCGCGATGACGTAGGCGTCGCCGCGCTCGCCATACGGCGCGTTCGCGGTGTCGGCGAAGTAGACGAAGCGTTCCGTCGGCAGCTCGGCCTGCAGCGCGGCGAGCGTGCTCAGCCCCCCGACGCCGCTGTCGAACACGCCGACCGGGTTCAAGCGACTTCCAGCGGAATGGTCTTGAACTCGCCGCTGGCGATGCGCTTTTGCCACTCGGCCGGGCCGGTGATGTGCGCGCTGGTGCCGCCGGCATCGACCGCCACCGTCACGGGCATGTCGACCACGTCGAATTCGTAGATGGCTTCCATGCCCAGGTCTTCGAAGCCCACCACCTTGGCGGTCTTGATGGCCTTGCTCACGAGGTAGGCGGCGCCGCCCACGGCCATGAGGTAGGCGCTCTTGTGCTTCTTGATCGCCTCGATGGCGACCGGGCCGCGCTCGGCCTTGCCGATCATGGCGATCAGGCCGGTTTCGGCCAGCATCATCTCGGTGAAGCCGTCCATGCGCGTGGCGGTGGTCGGGCCGGCGGGGCCCACGGCTTCGTTGCCGACCGGATCGACCGGGCCGACGTAGTAGATGACGCGGTTCTTGAAGTCGACCGGCAGCTTCTCGCCCTTGGCCAGCATGCCCTGGATGCGCTTGTGCGCGGCGTCGCGGCCGGTGAGCATCTTGCCGTTCAGCAGCAGCGTGTCGCCGGGCTTCCAGCTCGCCACTTCGGCGGGCGTGAGCTGGTCGAGGTTGACGCGCTTGCTCTTCTTTTCGTCGGGTGCCCAGTTCACATCGGGCCACAGGTCGAGCGACGGCGGATCGAGGTAGACCGGGCCACTGCCGTCCATCACGAAGTGCGCGTGGCGCGTGGCCGCGCAGTTGGGGATCATCGCCACGGGCTTGCTGGCCGCGTGCGTGGGGTACATCTGGATCTTGACGTCGAGCACGGTGGCCAGGCCGCCCAGGCCCTGCGCGCCGATGCCCAGGGCATTGACCTTCTCGAACAGCTCCAGGCGCAGCGCCTCGACCTTGCTGAGTTCGGCGCCCGAGGCGGCCTTGGCCTGCAGCTCGTGCATGTCCAGGTCGTCCATCAGGCTTTCCTTGGCCATCAGCGCGGCCTTCTCGGCCGTGCCGCCGATGCCGATGCCCAGCATGCCCGGCGGGCACCAGCCGGCGCCCATGGTCGGCACGGTCTTGAGCACCCAGTCGACCACGCTGTCGCCGGGGTTCAGCATGACCAGCTTGCTCTTGTTCTCGCTGCCGCCGCCCTTGGCGGCCACCGTCACCTCGACGGTGTTGCCGGGCACGATCTCGGTGAAGATCACCGCGGGCGTGTTGTCCTTGGTGTTCTTGCGATCGAACTGCGGGTCGCCCACGACCGAGGCGCGCAGCGTGTTGTCGGGGTGGTTGTAGCCGCGGCGCACGCCTTCGTTGATGGCGTCGTCCAGCGAACCGGTGAAGCCGCCCCAGCGCACGTCCATGCCCACCTTGAGGAACACGTTGACGATGCCGGTGTCCTGGCAGATCGGGCGGTGGCCCGTGGCGCTCATCTTGCTGTTGGTCAGGATCTGCGCAATGGCGTCCTTGGCGGCGGGGCTCTGCTCGCGCTCGTAGGCCTTGGCCAAATGGGCAATGTAGTCCGCGGGGTGGTAGTAGCTGATGTACTGGAGCGCGGCGCTGATCGATTCGATCAGGTCGGCCTGCTGGATCGTGGTCGTCATGGTGGGGAGTCTTCTTGGAGGGGGAACGCCCTCGATTATCTCAGCCACCAATACCGCAGGCCGGCGCCGGGCGAAAGGGCGCCGGCGCGGGGGTGAGGCCGTGTTACCGGGCCGCCGCGCGCGCCTGCGCAATCCACCCATCGAACGTCGCCTGGTGCACCCGAATCCACCCGTCGGTGTGCCGCGTCACGTCCTGCATGCTGTTCGCGCCTTCGCTCATGCGCAGGTTCTGCGCGTTGATGTCGCTGATCGGCAGCTTCATCACCTCGAACAGGCGGCCGGCGGCGGGGTTCTTCTCGATGAAGGCCCGGTTGGCGACGATGCGCTGCTCGTTGGCCAGGAAGCCGTAGTTGCGGCCGTTGGGAAGCCGGGTGTCGACCTGCGCGCCGGCCTGCGGCGGCGAGAACGGCACCTGCAGCCAGACCACGTCGGCGCCCGGGCGCAGCACGGCGCTGACCCAGTAGGGCGTCCACGTGTAGTAGAGGATCGGCTTGTCCTGCTTGAAGCGCGCGATGGTGTCGGCCATGAGCGCGGCGTAGCTGCCCTGTTTGTGGGTCACGCTGTCGCGCAGCTGGTAGGTGTTCAGGTGGTTCTCGATGGCCAGCTCGCAGCCCCAGCCGGGGTTGCAGCCGGTGAGGTCGGCCTTGCCGTCGCCGTCGGCATCGAACAGCTTCGCAATCGCCGGGTCCTTCAGCTGCGCGAGGTTGGTGATGTTGTACTGCTCGGCGGTCTTGCGGTCGATCAGGTAGCCCTGCACCGCGCCGTCGGAGTACGTGCCCTGGCGCCACAGCTTGGCGTCGCCGCCGCTGTTCTTGTAGAAGTCGGCGTGCAGCAGGCTCCAGTGGTTGGCCATGAAGGTGGCGTCGCCATTGGCAATGGCCAGGTGCTCGGTGGCGGGCTCGAGGTCCTTCATGGGCTCGACCTTGTAGCCGAGCTTCTCGAGCGCGCGCATCACCAGCAGCGTCTGGAAGGCTTCCTCGGCGAGCGAGCTTTTCAGCGGCTGTACGGTGACGCCCTGGCCGGGCAGGTCGTTGGCGGCCTGCGCGGTCGCACCGAAGGCGATAAGGCCCAGCGCCAGGAGGCCGCGGGCAAGGAAGAGGCGGGTGGTCTTCATGCGTGGTTGTCCTCCGGGGCGGTCAGTGCGCTTGCGTGGAAAGGGCGGGCACGGCGTCATCGGCGTGCGAGCCGCGCGAGGGCGTGCCGACAAGGCGCTGCAGCGTGCGCAGCGCGAGGCCGGCCGGTCCCGTGTACCACCAGCGGTGGCCGGCGCTGCGGCGCGACTTGCCCATGGCCTGCGTCAGGCGGTCCAGCGTGATCGCCAGCAGCACGATGCCCAGGCCGCCGACGGTGGCCAGGCCCATGTCGAGCCGGCCGATGCCGCGCAGCACCATCTGGCCCAGGCCGCCCACGGCGATCATCGAGGCGATCACCACCATCGACAGCGACAGCATCAGCGCCTGGTTGATGCCCGCCATGATCGAGGGCATGGCCAGCGGCAGCTTCACCTTCACGAGCATCTGCCAGGGCGAGGCGCCGTAGGCGCGCGCGGCCTCGATGAGGTCGGGGCGCACCTGGCGCAGGCCGAGGTTGGTCAGGCGCACCAGCGGGGCGAGCGCGAAGACGATGGTCACGATCACGCCCGGCACGTTGCCGATGCCGAACAGCATCACCACCGGCACGAGGTACACGAAGGCCGGCGTGGTCTGCATGGCGTCGAGCACCGGGCGCATCACGCGCTGGGCCCGGTCGCTGCTGGCCAGCAGCACGCCCAGCGGCAGGCCGATGACCATGCAGAACACCAGCGAGGTCAGCACCAGCGACAGCGTGACCATGGCTTCGGGCCAGATGCCCAACACGGTCACCAGCATCAGCGACACGACGGTGCCGATGGCCAGCGCGCGGCCGGCGAACTGCCAGGCGAGCAGGCCGATGAGCGCGATCATCGGCAGCGCGGGCAGGGCGGTGAGCAGGCCCTGCACCGAGTTGAGCGTGCTGTCGATGGGCAGGCGCACGGTCTGGAAGAAGGGGCGGAAGTGCTCCACCACCCAGCCCAGGCCCTGGTTGATCCAGGCCTCGACGGGCAGCGAGCCGTCCCACAGGCGGTGCAGCGCGAAGCCGTTGGTGGCGGTGTCGGCTTGGCCGGCAAGGGCGTGCGCGGTGTTCGCCGGGGCGTCGAGCCAGGCGCTGGCGGCCGAGGTGTCAGGCGCGGCCGAGATGGCTTCCCACGGATCGAGGGCCGCAGGGGGCGCGGCGGGCGTGTCTAGGACGGGGGTGTCCAGCAGGTGCGCGTTCAGGTCGGAAGGCAATGTGGTGTCGTTCATCGTTCAAGGTCCTTCGTGAATTCAGTGCGGCTCGGCGGCGAGTGCGGGCGCGGCGTGCGGCGAGACGGGTTCGATCGGCGGCGTGTCGCGGTCGAGGAAGCGCAGCAGCGTCGTCTTGCTGATCGCGCCGCAGAAACGGCCGTCACCGGCCACGACCGGCAGTGCGCACGGCGCCTGCGCGAGCTGGCCGATCAGGCCGGCCACGGGGGCTTCGGCGTCGATGCGCGGCAGGTCCTCGAGGAAGGCGTGCTGCAAGCCGAGCGGGCCCGAATGCCCGTCGAGCGCACCACGCAGCGTGTCGGCCGAGACCACGCCCAGGAAGCGCTTGGTCGGGCTGGTCACGTAGGCGAAGTCGCGGTCCTGGTCTTCCAGCAGCTTGAGCGCCGCGCGCGCGCCGCGCTCGGGGTGCTCGCACACCACGGTGAGCGACTTGCGCGCGATGTCGGCCGCCTTGAACACCGCCGCCGCGTCCACGCCGCGCACGAAGCTGCGCACGTAGTCGTCGGCCGGCGTGCGCAGGATCTCGTCGGGCGTGCCGACCTGGATCACATGGCCGTCCTTCATGATCGCGATGCGGTCGCCGATGCGCATGGCTTCGTCCAGGTCGTGCGAGATGAAGACGATGGTGCGGCGCTGCACCTGCTGCAGCCGCAGCAGCTCCGATTGCATCTCGGTGCGGATGATCGGGTCGAGCGCCGAGAAGGCCTCGTCCATCAGCAGGATCGACGGGTCGGACGCCAGCGCGCGCGCCAGGCCCACGCGCTGCTGCATGCCGCCCGAGAGCTCGTCGGGGTAGCTGTCGCCCCAGCCCGAAAGGCCCACCTGCGCCAGCGCGAGGTCGGCCTGCGCGAGGCGGTCTTTCTTGCGCGTGCCCGACAGCTCCAGGCCGAAGGCGGTGTTCTCGCGCACCGTCATGTGCGGCATCAGCGCGAACGACTGGAACACCATGCTGATGTCCTTGCGGCGCAGCGCGCGCAGCTTGCTGTCGGAGTGCTCGTTGATGTCGGCGCCGTCGATCACGATGCGCCCGGCGGTCGGCTCGATGAGCCGGTTCAACAGGCGCACCAGCGTCGACTTGCCCGAGCCCGACAGGCCCATGATCACGAAGATCTCGCCGGCCTGGATCTCGAAGGTGGCATCGAACACGCCGATCGACTGGCCGGTTTGCGCCAGGATGTCCTTCTTGGAAAAACCTTGGCGGACCAGCTCGAGGGCTTGTTCGGGCGAGTCGCCGAACACCTTGAAGACATGGTCGATGAGAATTCCTTTGGCCATATGCCGGGGCTCCTTGAGTGAAGGGTGGACACAGCACCGCCCCGAAGGGCGGCAACGGCCACGCCATCAGCCCGATGAGGGAGCTGCCCGACAGCGCGCATGAAGATTGCGCATGCGCATGCAATGGCCCGGCGAGCCCCGAGGGCTGCCGACAGGCACTGAAGACGACTTGGCGACGAAGCCAGTGCCCGCCGGATGCTTCATTCGCAGACAACGGGCCTGGTCGAGGGGCGCCGCCTGGATGAGCGTGACGTGGCAATGGGGCCGGAAAAAAGATCCGGCCGGTTTGCCGGGCTGGGCCCGGCGTGAAGGGCCTTGCACCGCGACGGGATTCGCAGATCCGCGAGTAGTGCAAGGGTGACCAACATGACTTGTTGGTCGTCGGAAGCCGCTAATTATAACTTTTTGGCATGACGCGAGTCAACCCACGGGCGTATCGTGTCTGTGGGACCCGGGCGAAAGGCCTCGTCAGATGCGAGCCATTCTTATTGAGACCATACTCGGCACCGCGCCCGGTGAGCGGGCGCAATCATCCAAGACTGTGGAGCCATTTTTCTCATGACGACTTCTCCCAAGACCCGTGCCGAGCGCGACACCTTCGGCCCGATCGACGTGCCGGCCGACAAGCTGTGGGGCGCGCAGACGCAGCGCTCGCTGCAGAACTTCGACATCTCCGGCGAGCAGCAGCCGCGCGAGATCATCAAGGCGCTGGCCCAGGTCAAGCGCGCGTCGGCCGTGGTCAACCACGCGCTGGGCCTGCAGGACGAGAAGAAGACGAACGCCATCGTGGCCGCGGCCGACGAGGTCATTGCCGGCAAGCACCCGGGCGAGTTCCCGCTCGTGGTCTGGCAGACCGGCTCGGGCACGCAGAGCAACATGAACGTCAACGAGGTGCTGGCCAACCGCGCCAGCGAACTGCTCGGCGGCGAGCGCGGGGAAGGGCGCCTGGTGCACCCGAACGACGACGTGAACCGCAGCCAGTCCAGCAACGACGTGTTCCCCACCGCCATGCACGTGGCGGCCGTGGAAGCCATCACGCACAAGCTGCTGCCCGCCATCGCCAAGCTGCGCGGTACGCTGGCGAAGAAGGCAGAAGACTTCGCCGACATCGTGAAGATCGGCCGCACCCACCTGCAGGACGCCACGCCGCTCACACTGGGCCAGGAATTCTCGGGCTACGTGGCGCAGCTGGCGCACGGCGAGGTGCATGTGCGCGCCGCGCTGCCGCACCTGTGCGAACTGGCGCTGGGCGGCACGGCCGTCGGCACCGGGCTCAACGCGCCCAAGGGCTACGCGGAGCAGGTCGCGGCCGAACTCGCGAAGCTCACGAACCTGCCGTTCGTCACGGCGCCGAACAAGTTCGAAGCCATGGCCAGCGTCGATGCGCTGGTGCATGCCCACGGCGCGCTCAAGACGCTCGCCGCCAGCATGAACAAGATCGCCAACGACGTGCGCTGGCTCGCGAGCGGCCCGCGCAGCGGCATCGGCGAGCTGAGCATTCCCGAGAACGAACCGGGCTCGTCGATCATGCCGGGCAAGGTCAACCCGACCCAGAGCGAGGCCGTCACGATGCTGGCCGCGCAGGTGTTCGGCAACGACGTGGCCATCAACATCGGCGGCGCCTCGGGCAACTTCGAGCTGAACGTGTTCCGCCCAATGGTGGCGCACAACTTCCTGCAGAGCGTGCGCCTGCTGGCCGACGGCATGGTGAGCTTCAACGACCACTGCGCCGTGGGCATCGAGCCGAACCGCGAACGCATCACGGAACTGGTGCAGCGTTCGCTGATGCTGGTGACGGCGCTGAACACGCACATCGGCTACGACAAGTCGGCCTACATCGCCAAGAAGGCGCACAAGGAAGGCACGAGCCTGCGCGAGGCGGCGATTGCGTCGGGGCACCTGACGGCCGAGCAGTTCGACCAGTGGGTGGTGCCGGAGAACATGACCGGTCGCTGATCCGCTCCGCAGCCCCAAAGAAAAAAGGACCCGCGAGGGTCCTTTTTCGTTGCCGGCCGAGCGATCAGTAGCCGATCGTGTAGCGCTGGCGCGAGTGCGCAGGCTTCTCGAGCTCGTCGATGAACGCGATCGCGTAGTCCTCGAACGTGATCCAGCTGCGGCCTTCGGCGCTCACCAGCAGCTCGTCCTTGCCGAGGCGGAACTTGCCGGTGCGCTCGCCTTCGACGAACTCGGCGGAGGGCGAGAGGAAGGTCCAGTCGAGGTCCTTCTCGTTGCGCAGCGCGTCCAGGAACACGCCGCCGGCCGTGGCTTCGGCGCGGTAGGCATCGGGGAAGTTCGGCGTGTCGATCACCTTCAGGCCGGGCGCTGCGAACAGGCTGCCGGCGCCGCCGACCACGAGCAGGCGCTTCACGCCCGCGCGCTTCACGGGCTCGATGACGGCCGCGGGCGGCACGGTGGCGAAATGCGCCGCGCTGAACACGGCGTCATGGCCGGCCACGGCCTTTTCGAGGGCGGCGGCGTCGAGCGCGTCGGCATCGACGGTCTTGACGTTGGCACGGCCGGCCAGCTTTGCGCTGGCATGGCGGGCGATGGCCGTCACGGTGTGGCCGCGGCGCAGCGCTTCTTCGAGAAGGCGACCGCCGGCACGTCCGGTGGCGCCGAGGATGGCGATGTGGCTCATGAGGGACTCCAGTCAAAAGTTGGGAAGGGGATGAACCGCATCTTAGGTTTCTGGTTTCGAAAGAAATACCTCGAATTCCGCGCTTCTTTATTCCTAAAATCGTTCGAATGGACCGATTGAACGCAATGCGGGTGTTCGTGACCGTGGTGGACGCGGGCAGCCTCTCGGCCGCGGCCGACAAGCTCGACCTGTCGCGCCCGGTGGTCACGCGCTACGTGGCCGAGCTGGAGCAATGGACCGGCGCACGCCTGCTGCACCGCACGACGCGCCGCCTGAGCCTTACGGCCGCTGGCGAAGAGTTGCTGCCGCGCTGCCGTCAGGTGCTCGAACTCGCGGGCGACATGCAGGCCGCGGTGCGCCATCCGGCCGAGGCGCCGAGCGGGCAGCTGCGCATCACCGCCAGCACCTCGTTCGCGCAGGCGCAGTTGGCCGGCGCGGTGGCCGACTACGTGCGGCGTTATCCGGGCGTGGCGGTGGACCTGGTGCTGCTCGATCGCGCGGTGAACCTGGTGGACGAGCGCATCGACCTCGCCATCCGCGTGTCGTCCGAGATCGATCCGAACCTCATCGCACGCCGGCTCTCGGTGTGCCGTTCGGTGGTCTGCGCGACACCCGATTACCTGAAGGCGCACGGCCAGCCGCAGCGCGTGGAAGAGCTGGCGCAGCGCAACTGCCTCACGCATTCGTATTTCGGCCGCAGCCTGTGGAACTTCACGCGCAAGGCCGACGGCCTGCCGGTCTCGGTGGCCGTGGCCGGCAACCTCTCGACCAACGACGCGGCCAGCCTGATGGCGCTGGCGCGGGCCGGGGCGGGCATCGCGATGCTGCCCACCTATCTGACGTCGGGGTTGCTGCAATCGGGCGAGCTGGTGTCGCTCTTTCCCGATCACGAGCCGCAGGTGCTGGGGGTGTACGCGGTGTACGCCTCGCGCAAGCACATGCCGTCTGCGCTGCGCACCTTGCTCGATTTCCTGGCCGAGCGCTTCACCGAAGTGCCGGCCTGGGATGCGGCTTAACTGGCCCTCAGTGGTGGGCGTTGGCGGCGGCCGCCTCGTTCATCAGCTTGTCGGTGTACGCGATGGCCATGGCCGAGAACAGGAACGCGATGTGGATCACGGTCTGCGCGATCAGCACCTTGTCGGTGTAGTTGTCCGCATTGATGAAGGTCTTGAGCAGGTGGATCGAGCTGATGCCGATGATGGCGGTGGCCAGCTTCACCTTGAGCACCGAGGCGTTCACGTGGCTCAGCCACTCGGGCTGGTCCTGGTGGCCTTCGAGGTCCATGCGACTCACGAAGGTCTCGTAGCCGCCCACGATCACCATGATCAGCAGGTTGGAGATCATCACCACGTCGATCAGTGCCAGCACCACCAGCATGATCACCGTCTCGTTGAGCGCGCCGACCGGGGCGGTGGTCTTGTAGCCGATGCTCGCGATCAGGGCCTGCAGCGCATCCTTGTTGCCGAAGGCGGCTTCGACCAGGTGCAGCAGCTCGACCAGGAAGTGCACCACGTACACGCCCTGCGCCACGATCAGCCCCAGGTACAGCGGCAGCTGCAGCCAGCGGCTCGCGAAGATGAGCCGGGGCAGTGGCTTCAGCGGGGAACTGCGTGCTGGTACGGGCGCGTTCCGGGCGTCGAAAGGATCGGGGGCGGACATGAAGTAAGAAGACAGATGTAAAAAGTCGGGCGATTCTAGAGGTCTCCCAGTGACGCACTCGTGATAACCCTGCGAACTAACATCGACCCCGTCAGTGGCCCGTAAGTGCGTGCCCCGACATTACGGCCGCATTCAATCAGGAGACAAGAGCATGAGCAGCGCATCGAAGAACATTGAATCCGTCCTGGTCGAGAACCGCGTGTTCCCGCCCGACGCCCGCGCCACCGAAGGCGCCCGCATTGCCGGCATGGCCGCCTACGAGGCGCTGTGCAAGGAAGCCGAACAGGACTTCGAAGGCTTCTGGACCCGCCTGGCCAAGGACAACCTCCAGTGGACGAAGCCCTTCACCCGCACCCTGGACGAATCGAAGGCGCCGTTCTACGAGTGGTTCGGCGACGGTGAGCTCAACGCCAGCGCCAACTGCCTGGACAAGCACATCGGCACCCCCGTCGAGAACAAGACCGCCATCGTCTTCGAAGCCGACGACGGCGCCGTCACCCGTGTCACCTACAAGGAACTGCTGGCCCGTGTGAGCCAGTTCGCCAACGCGCTCAAGGCGCAGGGCATCCGCAAGGGCGACCGCGTCATCATCTACATGCCGATGACCATCGAGGGCGTGGTCGCCATGCAGGCCTGCGCGCGCATCGGCGCCACCCACAGCGTGGTGTTCGGCGGCTTCTCGGCCAAGGCGCTGCAGGAACGCATCATCGACGCGGGCGCCGTGGCCGTCATCACCGCCAACTACCAGCTGCGCGGCGGCAAGGAACTGCCGCTGAAGGCCATCGTGGACGACGGCATCGCACTGGGCGGTTGCGACACGCTCAAGACCGTGCTCGTGTACGAGCGCACGCCCACCGCGTGGAACCGCGTCGAGGGCCGCGACAAGACCTTCACCGAAGCGCTGGCAGGGCAGAGCACCGAGTGCGCGCCCGTGCCGGTCAATGCCGAGCACCCGCTGTTCATCCTCTACACCTCGGGCTCCACCGGCAAGCCCAAGGGCGTGCAGCACGCCACCGGCGGCTACCTGCTGTGGGCCAAGCTCACGATGGACTGGACCTTCGACATCCGTCCCGAAGACCTGTTCTGGTGCACCGCCGACATCGGCTGGATCACCGGCCACACCTACGTCGCCTACGGCCCGCTCGCGGCCGGCGCCACGCAGGTCGTGTTCGAAGGCATCCCGACCTTCCCGCACGCGGGCCGCTTCTGGGAAATGATCCAGAAGCACAAGGTCTCGATCTTCTACACCGCGCCCACCGCGATCCGCTCGCTCATCAAGGCGGCCGAAGGCGACGAAAAAGTGCACCCGAAGAACTGGGACCTGACCAGCCTGCGCATCCTCGGCTCGGTCGGCGAGCCGATCAACCCCGAGGCGTGGATGTGGTACCACCGCAATATCGGCGGCGAGCGCTGCCCGATCGTCGACACCTTCTGGCAGACCGAGACCGGCGGCCACGTCATCACGCCGCTGCCGGGCGCCACGCCGCTGGTGCCGGGTTCGTGCACCTTGCCGCTGCCGGGCATCATGGCCGCCATCGTCGACGAGACCGGCAAGGACCTGCCCAACGGCGCGGGCGGCATGCTGGTCATCAAGCGGCCATGGCCCTCGATGATCCGCACCATCTGGAACGACCCCGAGCGCTTCAAGAAGAGCTACTTCCCCGAAGAGATGGGCGGCACGATCTACCTGGCCGGCGACGGCGCGGTGCGCAGCGCCGACCGCGGCTACTTCCGCATCACGGGCCGCATCGACGACGTGCTCAACGTGTCGGGCCACCGCCTGGGCACGATGGAAATCGAATCGGCGCTGGTGTCCAAGACCGACCTCGTGGCCGAAGCCGCGGTGGTGGGGCGTCCCGACGACGTGACCGGCGAGGCCGTGTGCGCCTTCGTCGTGCTCAAGCGCGCGCGCCCGACCGGCGAAGAGGCCAAGCAGATCGCCAACGAGCTGCGTGCCTGGGTCGCCAAGGAAATCGGCCCCATCGCCAAGCCCAAGGACATCCGCTTCGGCGACAACCTGCCCAAGACGCGCAGCGGCAAGATCATGCGGCGCCTGCTGCGCAGCATCGCCAAGGGCGAGGCGATCACGCAGGACACCTCGACGCTGGAGAACCCAGCGATCCTCGACCAGCTGTCCGAGACGAACTGACCCCCCCGGGATTGGCCGAATCCGGCCATTCCGGAACAGTTGTCACGAACGCGCTGTACAGAGGTGTAGGACATGGCCGTTTGTGCGGCCATGTGCACCAAAGCGGCCTCCTTGCTGAGGTAAAACCGATGTCGTCACCGCGTGCCACGACAGGCGCGCGGCTTTTGTCATCGTGATCGGTTGTTTGCAAGGAGGCGCCACATGGGCGTGAGATCCGCTTTTCTTTTTGTCATCGTGCTGCTCATCGCGGGGCTTGCCGCGCTGAACTGGGGCACGTTGTCGGCACCCACCGACGTGTGGCTGGGCTTCATGAGCGTGTCGGCGCCGCTGGGGCTGATCATGCTGGGGCTCACGGCCGTGCTCGCAGCCTTCTTCCTCGTGTACGTGCTGTACCTGCACAGCTCGGTGCTGCTGGAGACCAAGCGCCACACGAAGGAAATGCAGACCCAGCGCGACCTTGCCGACAAGGCCGAGGCCTCGCGCTTCACCGAGCTGCGCAACTTCCTGGAAGCACAGGAGAAGCAGCACATGTCGCACAACGCCGACCGGCACACGGCGCTGCTGGCGCGCATGGATCAGCTGGAAAGCGCGGTCAAGCTGCGTTCGGACCAGACCGACAACACGGTGGCGGCGCACATCGGGCAGCTCGAGGACCGCATCGAGCGCCGTCCGGTGCCCAGCGACATCAACCCGAGCATCTGAGCGGGCGCGCCGCTGCGCGCTTCGTTTTCCTGCCGATTACTTCGTCGACAACACCCAGGCCGCGAGCTTCTTCGCATCGGCTTCGCTGACCTGGTTGTTGGCCGGCATCGGCACCGGGCCCCACACGCCCGAGCCGCCCTTGATGATCTTGGTGGCCAGCGAGTTGGCTGCGCCCTTGTCGTCCTTGTACTTGGCCGCGATGTCCTTGAACGACGGCCCGAGCACCTTGCGTTCGACCGCGTGGCAGCTCATGCAGTTCTTCGACGTGGCAAGGGCCAGGTCGGCAAAGGCGGGCGCCGCGAGGCCGAGGCCCAGGGCTGCCATCAACATCGTTCTTTTCATGGGGACTGTTTTCGTAAGGGCTGAGTTACATTCGATCCAACGCGATTGTAGGTAGCGCGGTGCACACGCACCGGCGGCGATACCGACCAACTCGGAGGGTATTCGCGATGTGGTTTCTGCTCTTGGGCCTGCTCGGTGTAGCCCTCAAATATTTCGAAGTGGGCATGGTCGCCGGCTGGAGCTGGTGGGTCGTGCTGAGCCCGTTCGCGCTGGCGCTGGCCTGGTGGGCCTGGGCCGATTCGTCGGGCTATACCAAGCGCAAGGTCATCGAGCGCGAAGAGCGACGCAAGCAGGCGCGCATCGACCGCCAGAAGACCAACATGGGCCTGCGCACCAGCAACGGGCAACAGCGCCCGCGCCGCTGAACTCACGGCCCCGTCACCCGCGCCGCATGCCGACAGGACGCGCGCCATGGACGACGAAGCCGCCATCCACGCCTTGCTCGTCTTCGGGCTGTCGCTGCTGGTCGGGCCAGCCGTCGGTGCGCTGGTCGGTCGTTTCAAGACCTTTTTCTGGGGCGCCGGCATCGGCGCCTTGCTGATCGGCTGCGCCGGCTTGTACGGTGCGGTCACGGTGGGCTGGCAGCGCTACCAGTCGATCGCGGGCACGGCCAGCACGCAGGGCAGCCTGGTCGAGTTCGTGGAAGAGCGCAGCAAGGACAGCAAGGGCTACGTCACCACCACGCGCGCGCCCCTCGTCGAATACACCGCCGCCGACGGGCAGAAGCGCCGCGTCAAGGGGCTCGGCGGCAGCCTGTCGGACAAGGAGTGGGGCGATGCGGTCGAGGTGCGCTACAGCACCGCCGACCCGGCCCAGGCGCTGGTGGCCGACTTCCAGAACATGTGGGGCATCGTCTGGGGGCTCGGCCTCTTCGGCGGCTTTCCGACGATGTTCGGCCTGTTCTTCACCGGCATGGCGCTCAAGGAGGGCCGCAGGGGGCGGCCGGCGCCGGTGCGCGAGCCGACGCCCGCGCAGAAGAAATGGCGCACGCGCGGCACGGTGCTGGCGAACGTGGTGTTCCTGGCCGGCTTCGCGCTGGTGTTTCTCTATCCCGACGACAGTGCGATGAAGCAGTTCGGTGCGGGTTTTCTCACCATCGGCGCGGGGGCGCTGCTGCACTTCGTCGTGCAGAGCTTTCCCCCGGCGATGGATTTCGAAGCCCGGGCCATCTTCGCGATCGTCGGCCTGGGCTTTGCGGCCTTCGGCTACGGCGCGTGGATGATGGGCTGATGCCGTCTTAGAACTTGTCGAGCACCGCGCCCGAGCTCGCGCTCGAGGCGTTGAACGCGAACTTGGCCTGCACGCCGCGCGTGTAGCGCGGGGCCGGCGGCGTCCAGCCTTCGCGGCGCTTGGCGAGTTCGGCTTCGGGCACGTTGAGTTCGAGCTTCAGTTCGTGCGCGTCGATGGTGATCGAGTCGCCTTCGTTGACGAACGCGATGGTGCCGCCCGCCGCCGCTTCGGGCGCGACGTGGCCGACCACCATGCCCCAGGTGCCGCCCGAGAAGCGGCCGTCGGTGATGAGGCCGACGCTTTCGCCCAGGCCCGCGCCGAT
This sequence comes from Variovorax sp. FW305-3-2-15-B-LB1, assembly GCF_058787635.1. Lineage (NCBI taxonomy): Bacteria > Pseudomonadati > Pseudomonadota > Betaproteobacteria > Burkholderiales > Comamonadaceae > Variovorax > Variovorax sp. FW305-3-2-15-B-LB1. The sequence continues at coordinate 87,671 of NZ_JBYSZY010000015.1, forward strand.
CAGCGCGCCCGTGGGGGCCAGCATTTCCGGCATGCCCGGGCCGCCCTTGGGGCCGAGGTAGCGCAGCACCATCACGTCGCCGGCGACGATCTTGCCGGCCAGGATGGCCTGCAATGCCGACTGCTCGTCGTCGAACACACGCGCCGGGCCGGTGATGACCGGGTTCTTCAGGCCGGTGATCTTGGCGACCGCGCCTTCGGGCGACAGGTTGCCCTTCAGGATGGCCAGGTGGCCTTCCTCGTACATCGGGTTGTCGATCGGGCGGATCACGTCCTGGTCGGCACGCGGCACGTCGGGCACGTCCTTGAGCACTTCCTCGATGGTCTGGCCGCTGATGGTGATGCAGTCGCCGTGCAGCAGGCCGGCCTTGAGCAGCACCTTCATGACCTGCGGAATGCCGCCGGCCTGGTGCAGGTCGACCGCGAGGTACTTGCCCGAGGGCTTCAGGTCGCAGATCACGGGCACCTTCTTGCGCATGCGCTCGAAGTCGTCGATGGACCACTCCACGCCAGCCGCGTGCGCGATGGCCAGGAAGTGCAGCACCGCGTTGGTCGAACCGCCGGTGGCCATGATGACTGCCACCGCGTTCTCGATGGCCTTCTTGGTCACGATGTCGCGCGGCTTCAGGTCTTTCTTGATGGCCTCGATCAGCACCTTGGCCGATTCCTTGGCCGAGTTGGCCTTTTCGTCGTGCGGGTTCGCCATGGTCGACGAGTAGGGCAGCGAGATGCCCAGCGCCTCGAACGCGCTCGACATCGTGTTGGCCGTGTACATGCCGCCGCACGAGCCCGTGCCGGGAATGGCACGCTTCTCGATCTCGTGCAGGTCTTCGTCGCTCATGTTGCCGGCGGCGTTCTGGCCCACGGCTTCGAACACGCTGACGATGTTCAGGTCCTGGCCCTTGTAGCGGCCCGGCAGGATGGTGCCGCCGTAGACGTAGATGGCGGGCACATTGGCGCGCAGCATGCCCATGAGGCCGCCGGGCATGTTCTTGTCGCAACCGCCGACCACCAGCACGCCGTCCATCCACTGGCCGCCGACGCAGGTCTCGATGCAGTCGGAGATGACCTCGCGGCTCACCAGCGAGTACTTCATGCCTTCGGTGCCCATGGCCATGCCGTCGGAGATGGTGGGCGTGCCGAACACCTGCGCGTTGCCGCCGGCTTCCTCGATGCCCGCGATGGCCGCGTCGGCCAGCTTCTGCAGGCCCGAGTTGCAGGGTGTGATGGTGCTGTGGCCGTTGGCGACGCCGACCATCGGCTTCTTGAAGTCGCCTTCCTCGTAGCCCATGGCGTAGAACATCGAGCGGTTGGGGGCGCGGCTCTTGCCTTCGGTGATGTTCGCGCTGCGGCGGTTGATCTGGATGGTCTTGGTGTCCATGGTGTCTCTTCTGTCGTGGGGAGATCGTGAGGGGAGCGCCAAGTATCGGACTTCTGATTGATTGGTTCCAATCCAATTTGAAGCTTGGATTGATATGCTTGGCATATGAATGAAGCCCTCATCGACCTGCGCGCCTGGCGCCAGTTCGTGGCCGTGGCCGAAGAGCTGCACTTCGGCCGCGCCGCCCTGCGCCTGCACATGACGCAGCCGCCGGTCACGCAGGCCATCGCCCAGCTCGAGAAAACGCTGGGCGTGGTGCTGTTCGACCGCACGCGCCGCCGCGTGGCGCTCACGCCGGCCGGCGAGGCGCTGCTGCCCGATGTGCGCGAGCTGCTGGCGCGCGCCCAGGCGCTGCCGGCGCGGGCGCGCGCGGCGGCGGCGGGGCAGGTGGGGCGCGTGCGCATCGCCTTCGTCTCGACGGTCGGCTTTGAACAGCTGCCGGCCTGGGTGCGCGAGTTCCGCGTGCTGTGCCCCGAGGTGGCGCTGGAGCTGGTCGAGGCCACCGGCGACGTGCAGCTCGAGGCCTTCGCGCGCGGCGAGATCGACGCCGGCCTGATGCTGCATTCGCCGGGCGCCGCGCCGCCGGGGCTGGCCTGCCTGCCGGTCGAGGTGGAGCCGCTGGTGCTCGCATTGCCCGCGCAGCACCGGCTGGCCGAGGCGCGGCCGGTGCCGCTGGCCGAGGTGCTGGACGAGCCGCTGGTGATCTTTCCGCGCCGCATCGTGCCCTCGCTGCACGACGCGATCTTCGACCTGTACCACGCGGCCGGGCGCACGCCGCAGGTGGCGCAGGAAGCGATCCAGATGCAGACCATCGTCAACCTCGTGTCGGGCGGCATCGGCGCGGCCTGGGTGCCGCACAGCGTGATGCAGTTCCGGCGCGCGGGCGTGGTCTACCGGCAGGTCCACGAGTTCAAGGGTGTGGGGCGCCGGCGCGTGACGTTGCCGGTGTGCGAGACCAGCCTCGTGTGGCCCGCGCAAGCCTCGCATCCGGCGCTGGCGCGCTTCGTGGCCTTCGTGCGCGAGCGGGCGGGGCGCGTGCCGGCGTAAGACTCAGACGCTGCGCGAAGCCCGGCCGGCGGGCGAGGGCACATCGAGCGAGGCCGCCAGCAGGGCGTCGAGCCATCCCGCGAAGGCCTGCACCCGCCGCGACAGATTGCGCCGGTGCGGGTAGACGAGGTGCACCGGCAGCGGCTCGGCGCGCGCGTCGGGCAGCACTTCCACCAGCTCGCCGGCCGCGAGGTGCTCGCGCACGTCGTAGGCCGGGATCTGGATCAGCCCCAGCCCTGCCAGCGCGCAGGCGACGTAGGTCTCGGCGTTGTTCGCCGCCACCTGGCTGCGCAGGCGCAGCACCTGGGTCTCGCCGTCGCGCACTTGCCATTCCCACGGTGCGGCCCGGCCGCTGGTCGGCGAGGCGTAGTTGACCGCCATGTGCTGCGGCAGGTCGGCCGGCGTGCGCGGCGTGCCGTGGCGCGCGAGGTAGGCGGGGCTGGCGCAGTTGATGAGCGTGAAATGCCCCAGCGGCCGGGCCACGAGGCTGCTGCTGGCGAGCGGGCCGACGCGCAGGGCGCAGTCCACGCCTTCGAGCACGAGGTCGACCGCGCGGTCGCTGGAGCCCAGCTCGAGCTCGACCGCCGGGTGGCGTGCAAAGAAATCGGGCAGCGCAGGCGCGATCAGCAGGCGTGCGATGCGGCTGGGCACGTCGACCTTGAGCCGGCCGCTCACGCTGCTGTGCGCGGGCTGGAACTGCTGCTCCATGTCTTCCATGTCGGCCACCAGCGCGCGGGCCCGCTCGAGCAGCACCTCGCCGTCGGGCGTGAGGCCCACGCGGCGCGTGGTGCGGTGCAGCAGGCGCGAACCCAGGCGGGCCTCGAGCTGCTGGATGGCGGTCGAGATGGTGGCGCGCGGCAGGGCCAGCCGGTCGGCGGCGCGCGTGAAGCTGCCGGTTTCGGCCACGCGCAGGAAGACCTGGAGGAGTTCGATGCGGTCCATGGCGGCGAGGCTGATTGTTCGTTGTTTTCAGAACAGTCTAGCCTTGAATGAGTGATTTATCTGTAACTTGGCGATCAATAGACTGGCGGCTCGTCACACATCCCGTCCCGGGTCTTTCACTCACGCAGAGGAATCCATCCATGTCCGCACGCACGCTCACGAACAAGGTCGCCGTCATCGCCGGCGGTGGCAAGAACCTCGGTGCCCTCATCGCCCACCAGCTGGTCGACGGCGGCGCCCGCGGCATCGCCATCCACTACAACAGCGACGGCTCGCGCGCCGAGGCCGAACAGACGGCCGCCGCGCTGAAGGCCAAAGGTGCCGACACGCTGCTGGTGCAGGGCGATCTCGCCGTGGTCGAGAACAACGTGAAGCTGTTCGACCAGGCCGTGAAGCACTTCGGTCAGGTCGACCTGGCGATCAACACGGCGGGCGTGGTGATCAAGAAGCCGATCCTGGACATCACCGAAGCCGACTACGACAAGAGCTTCGACGCCAATGCCAAGGCGGCTTTCTTCTTCATCCAGCAGGCCGGCCGCACGCTGGCCGACGGCGGCAGCATCGTGACGCTGGTGAGCTCGCTGCTGGCGGCCTACACGCCGTTCTATGCGATCTACCCGGCGGCCAAGGCGGCGGTGGAGCACTACACGCGCGCGGCCTCCAAGGAGTTCGGCGACCGCGGCATCTCGGTGAACGCCATCGGCCCGGGCCCGATGGACACGCCGTTCTTCTACGGCCAGGAAAGCCCCGAGGCCGTGGCGTACCACAGCAGCGCCGCCGCGCTCAGCAAGTACTCGAAGAAGGGCCTCACCGACATCGAGGATATCGCGCCCATCGTGCGCTTCCTGGTCACCGAAGGCTGGTGGATCACGGGCCAGACCATCTTCGCCAACGGTGGCTACACCACGCGCTGAAGCGCCGATATCCGGCAAGATGCGACCAGGAGGACAACGCAGATGCACACAGTCATGGTGATGGGGGGCGGCTTCGCGCTGCTGGTGGTGTTTCTTCTGGGCGGCCGCTTCATGGGCGACGGCTCGTCGATGGCGCTGGCCGCGGCGGCCAAGTGGTTCATTCCGGCGTGGTTCGTCGGCGCGGGCATCAACATGGCCGTGGGCGTGCTCAAGGCCGGGTACTCGGTGGCCGAGGAGCTGCCGATCTTCCTGTTCATCTTCGCGGTGCCGGCCCTGGTGGCGGGGTTGCTGTGGTGGAAGTTCGGGCGCTGACATTGCCCTGAATGCCCCCGTGGCGGCGGCGTCATTGCGCCACGGCACAATCGTCGGATGCTCATGTATCCGCAGATCAATCCCATCGCCTTGCAGCTGGGGCCGGTGGCCATCCACTGGTACGGCCTGACCTACCTGGCGGCCTTCGCGCTGTTTTACTTTCTGGGCACGCGCCGCCTGCACCACGAGCCGTTCCGCTCGCTGGCCACGGCCGGCGTGTGGCAACGCAAGGACATCGAGGACATCCTGTTCCTGGGCGTCATGGGCGTGATCGTCGGTGGCCGGCTCGGCTACTGCCTGTTCTACAAGCCCGAGTACTACCTCACGCACCCGCTCGAGATTCTTTATGTTTGGCAGGGCGGCATGAGCTTTCATGGCGGCCTGCTCGGCGTGATCGGCGCCATGGTGTGGTTTGCGCGCTCGCGTGCGCGGCCGTTCTGGCAGGTGATGGATTTCGTCGCGCCCTGCGTGCCGACCGGCCTGGCCGCGGGCCGCGTGGGCAACTTCATCAACGGTGAGCTGTGGGGCCGCTTCAGCAGCCCCGAGCTGCCCTGGGGCATGGTGTTTCCGCAAAGCGGCTCGATGCTGCCGCGCCACCCGTCGCAGGTCTACCAGTTCCTGCTCGAAGGGCTGCTGCTGTTCGTTGTGATGTGGCTCTATGCGCGCAAGGAGCGCAAGCAGGGCCAGGTGGCCGCCGTGTTCCTCATCGGCTATGGCGTGCTGCGCTTCGTGGCCGAGTACTTCCGCGAGCCCGACGATTTCCTCGGCCTGCGCGCGCTCAGCCTGAGCCAAGGGCAGTGGCTCAGTGTGCCGATGGTGATCGGCGGCATCGCGCTGTGGATCTGGTTCGGCCGCGCCGGCAAGACGGGCAGCACCGCGCGCGCCTGATCTTTCGGCCCCCCCGCACAACGCGGCGCAGCACCTTCGGGTGCGCGCCGCTTTTTTTCGTCCGTCTCAGGGTAATTCCGGGCCGCAAGGGCAGGGCGCAGCCCTTGCATTGCGTTAACCATGCACTCACAATTATGCGTAATTACAGGAAATTACGAGAAACGCCCACCGACTTTCCGAGTCCTTCACGCATGCGCCTGGTCCCCAATTCCCTCCACGACGAAGTCGCCGCCACGCTGCGCGAGCAGATCTTCGACGGCACGCTGTCGCCCGGCAGCTTCGTGGACGAGGTGGCCCTGTGCGAGCGGCTGTCGATCTCGCGCACGCCGCTGCGCGAGGCGCTGAAGGTGCTCACGGCCGAAGGCCTGCTGCGCCACGAGCCGCGCCGCGGCTGCTTCGTGAACGAGGTGACCGAGCGCGACCTCGACGAAATCTTTCCGGTGATCGCGCTGCTCGAAGGGCGCTGCGCCTACGAGGCCGCGCGCAACGCCAGCGACGCCGAGCTGAACGAGCTCGACGCGCTGCACGAGCGCCTGGTGCGCCACGCCAAGGCGCGGCGCATCAACGACTACTACGCCACCAACCACATCATTCACGAGGCGATCATCAAGCTCGCCGACAACAAGTGGCTGGCCCAGGTGATCGGCGACCTGCGCAAGATCCTGAAGCTCGCGCGGCTGCAGCAGCTGCACGCGCCGGGGCGGCTCGACCAGAGCCTGTCGGAGCACCTGGCCGTGTTCGCCGCGCTCAAGGCGCGCGACAGCGAAGGCGCCGACGCCGCCATGCGCACCCACATGACGCGCCAGCGCGAGGCGCTGCGCGAAGTGATGCAACAGCAGAAATCCCGGGTGATGCCGTGACAGGCATCGCCCATACAGCCAACGGCACAGGAGCAGATCGATGAGTGCGACCGAGTGGTTCCAGGCGCGCCTGCGCATGGGCGAATCGTCCAAGGTTCCCGTGGCGAGCAACGGCGCCACGAAAGGCCCGGCCCGCCACACGCCCAAGCCCAGCGCCCGCACCACCGCCGAGCGGCTGCAGGCCACGCTGCGCAAGGCCGACGAGGCGCTGTCGCCGCGCACGCTGCGCCGCGTGCTGGCCGAGCTGCAGGCCGTGATCGATCCGCGCGTGAGCGAGGTCGAGGGCGGCCGTCGCGCCCATGCCATCGCGCAGGCCTACGCCGGCGCCTCGCCCGAAGAGCGCCGCGACTACTGGGCGCTCATGAGCGAGCATTTCGCCGCCCACGCGGGCAAGCTCAAGAGCGCGCGCGACCAGCACCAGAGCGCCGTCGGCACGCCCGACGAAGGACAGGCCGAGCTGCGCCTGCGTCGCGCGCTGGTGTCGCCGCGCATGCGGCTGCTGCAGCGCTTCGCGGTCGAGCCCGGCGGCATGCGCTTCCTGGTCGACCTGCGCGCCGACCTGCTGCCGTGCCTGAAGTCCGACAAGCGCCTGCTCGCGCTCGAGGCCGAGCTGGAGCACCTGTTTTCCACCTGGTTCGACGTGGCTTTTCTCGAGCTGCGCCGCATCGACTGGAACTCGCCGGCCTCGCTGATCGAGAAGCTCATCCGCTACGAGGCGGTGCACGACATCAAGAGCTGGTCCGACGTGAAGAACCGCCTGGACGACAGCGACCGCCGCTGCTACGGCTTCTTCCATCCGCGCCTGCCGAACGAGCCGCTCATCTTCGTGGAGGTGGCGCTGGTCGACCGCATCAGCGAAGGCATCATGCCGCTGCTCGACGAGGCCGCCGTGCCGGTGCAGCCGGCCAAGGCGACCACCGCAATCTTCTATTCGATCAGCAACACGCAAACCGGCCTGCGCGGCGTGAGCTTCGGCGACTCGCTCATCAAGCGCGTGGTCGAGACCCTGCAGGACGAGCTGCCGCGCCTGAAGACCTTCGCCACGCTGTCGCCCATTCCGGGCCTGCGCGCGTGGCTCGCCAAGAACGCCGCCGAGCTGCTGCCGCGCCTGGACGAGAAGCGCGAAGCCGAACTCGGCCGCCTCGTCGGCTCGGTGCCGCCCACGGCCGAACGCCTGCTGGCCGCGGTTGATGCGGCGGCAGAACTCGACGCGAAATCGCCGCTGCGCCAGTGGCTGCTGCAGGCCACCGCCGAGTACCTGGGCCGCACGCTGGTCGACGGCACGCCGGCCGACCCGGTGGCGCGCTTCCACCTGGGCAACGGCGCGCGCGTCGAACGGCTCAACTGGGCCGGCGACCCGTCGGCCAAGGGGCTCAAGCAGTCGTACGGCCTCATGGTCAACTACCTGTACGACCTCAAGCGCCTGGACCGCCATCGCGCCTGGCTGGCCGAAGGCAAGATCGCGGTTTCGGGAGACATCGAAGGCCTGTTCCTCAAAAAAGGCTGAGTCCGTTCGCTTCGCCGCGGCAGCGCTGCGGCCCGCACCTTGACCGCCGGAGGGCGGCAACATCTACAACGACGACGACAGGAGACGAGACAGATGACGCAACAGAGTTTTCAACGACGCGATGTGCTGCGCGTCGCCGCAGCAGCCGGGGCCGTGGCCCTGTGCGGTGGCGCACGTGCCCAGGGCTGGCCGACCAAGCCCGTGACCATGGTGGTGCCGTTCCCGGCCGGCGGAGGCACCGACGCCTTCGCGCGCCCGCTGTCGGCCCAGTTCTCCCGCGCGGCGGGCCAGACGCTGGTCATCGACAACCGCGGCGGCGCCGGCGGCACCGTGGGCGCGAGCATCGCGGCCAAGCTGCCGGCCGACGGCTACTCGCTCTTCATGGGCGCCGTGCACCACGCGATCGCGCCGTCGATCTACCCCAAGCTCGACTACGACCTCGAGAAAGACTTCGTGCCCCTGATGCTGCTGGCCAACGTGCCGCAGGTGGTGGTGGTCAACCCGAAGCGGGTGCAGGCCGCGACCATCCAGGAGCTCATTGCCACCGCCAAGCGCAACCCCGGCAAGCTCAACTACGGCTCGGCCGGCTCGGGCACCTCGCACCACCTGGCGGGCGAGCTGTTCAAGCTGCAGACCGGCACCTTCATCACCCACATTCCGTACCGCGGCGCGGGCCCGGCGCTGTCCGACCTGATCGCGGGCAACGTCGACCTGATGTTCGACGGCCTGGGTTCTTCCGCGCAGCACATCAAGGGCGGCCGCATCAAGGCGCTCATGGTGGCCGGCGCCAAGCGCAACCCCGCGTTCCCCGACGTGCCCTGCGCCGCCGAGGTCGGGCTGCCCGACTACACCGTCACCACCTGGTACGGCCTGTGGGCGCCCAAGGGCACGCCGGCCGAAGCGCAGACGCAGATCATCGACACGATGAAGAAGGCGCTGGGCACCGACGAGCTGAAGGCCATCTGGGCCCAGAACGGCTCCGAGATCCCGAACGTCACGAACGCCGCCTACGGCCGCTTCGTCAACGCCGAGATCAAGCGATGGGCGACCGTCGTGAAGGCCTCGGGCGCCAAGCTCGAATGACCGAGCGGCAGGTCTCGCTGCGCCGCGAAGGCGCCGTGGCGCTCGTCACGCTGTCGAACCCGGGGCGTCTCAATGCGATGACGCGTGCCATGTGGCGTGCGCTGCGCGCGGTGTTCGACGACCTGCGCGGCGACACCGCGCTGCGCTGCGTCGTCGTGCGCGGGGAGGGCGGTGCCTTCTGCGCGGGCGGCGACATCTCCGAGTACCCCTCGTTCCGCTTCGAGGAAGCGAGCCTGCGCGAATTCCACGAGAACGAAGTCTGGGCCGCGCTGCAGGCGATGCTCGACTGCCCGCTGCCGCTGGTGGCCCAGATCGAAGGCGCTTGCATGGGCGCCGGCGTCGAGATGGCCAGCTGCTGCGACATCCGCCTGGCCGGCGCGTCGTCGAAGTTCGGCGCACCGATCGCGAAGCTGGGCTTTCCGATGGCGCCGCGCGAAGCCGCGCTGGTGCATGGCGCCATCGGCGACGTGCTGGCGCGCGACATGCTGCTGGCCGCCGGCGTGCATGGCGCGCAGCGGCTGTACGACGCGGGTTTTCTCTTGCATGTGCTGCCCGACGCCGAAGTGCCGGCCGCCGCGCAGGCGCATGCGGCGCGCATTGCCGCGCTGTCGCCGCAGGCCGCGCGCCTGCACAAGGCCACCTTCACTGCGCTCAAGCGTGGCGGTGCGGCGGCGCAGCAGCTGCTGGCCACCGCGTACGACTACGCCGACAGCGCCGAGCACCGCGAGGGCATCGATGCCTTCCTGGGCAAGCGCCCTCCGAATTTCCGACCTTCCTGAGCCTGCCGTTTGATGATGACGAAGATGATGAAGACGAAGTCCTCCCCCAACGCCAACCTGTTCGCCGCCTTGCGCGCCGCCTTTCCTGCCGATCTCGACGCCATCGCGGTCGAGACCGATAACGGCCTGCACTATTCGTGGCGCGACCTCGACCGCGCCAGCGCGATGATCGCCAACCTGCTCGACGGCCTGAAGCTCGAGAAGGGTGCGCGCGTCGCCGTGCAGGTCGAGAAATCGGTCGAAGCCATGCTGCTGTACCTCGCGACCCTGCGCGCGGGCTACGTGTTCCTGCCGCTCAACACGGCCTACCAGAGCGCCGAGATCGAGTACTTCATCGGCAACGCCGAGCCCGCCGTGGTCGTGTGCACCGGCCGCAACGCGGCCTGGGTGCGTCCCATCGCCGAGGCGGCCGGCACGCGCCACGTGTTCACGCTGGACGACGACCGCACCGGCACGCTGCTCGACGCCGCGGCGCGCTGCAGCGACCGCCACACCGTGGCCATCAAGAAGCCCGACGACCTCGCCGCCATCCTGTACACCAGCGGCACCACCGGCCGAAGCAAGGGCGCGATGCTCACGCACCGCAACCTGCTGTCGAATGCCGAAGTGCTCAAGGACTACTGGGGCTGGACGAAGGGCGACGTGCTGATCCACGCGCTGCCGATCTTCCACGTGCACGGCCTGTTCGTGGCGCTGCACGGTGCGCTGCTCAACGGCAGCAAGATCCTGTGGTTCTCGAAGTTCGACCCCAAGCGCATCGTCGCCAAGCTGCCCGAGGCCACGGTGTTCATGGGTGTGCCCACGCTCTACGTGCGGCTGCTGGCTGAGCCGGGCCTCACGCGCGAGGCGGTGCGCACCATGCGCCTGTTCGTCGCGGGCTCGGCGCCGCTGCTCATCGAGACGTTCGACGAATGGCGCGAGCGCACCGGCCACACCATCCTCGAGCGCTACGGCATGAGCGAGACCGCCATGCTCACGTCCAACCCGTACGACGCCAAGAAGGGCGAGCGCCGCGGCGGCACCGTCGGCTTCGCGCTGCCGGGCGTGCAGCTGCGCGTGCGCGACGACGAGGGCAAGGACCTGCCGGTCGACGAGATCGGCGGCATCCAGGTGAAGGGCCCCAACGTGTTCGCCGGCTACTGGCGCATGCCCGAGAAGACGAAGGAAGAGTTCACCGCCGACGGCTTCTTCAAGACCGGCGACGTGGGCAAGATCGATGCGCGCGGCTACATCACCATCGTCGGGCGCAGCAAAGACTTGATCATCAGCGGCGGCTACAACGTCTACCCGGCCGAGATCGAGGGCTACATCAACGAGATGGCCGGCGTGGCCGAAAGCGCCGTCATCGGCGTGCCGCACCCCGACTTCGGCGAGGTGGGCGTAGCCATCGTGATCCCCAAGGGCGGCGCCACGATCGACGCCGACGCCATCGTGGCCGAGCTCAAGGCCAAGCTGGCGAACTTCAAGATCCCGAAGCGCTGCTTCGTCGTGCCGGAACTGCCGCGCAACACGATGGGCAAGGTGCAGAAGGCGCTGCTGCGGGCGGAGCACAAGGGGCTGTTCGCAGCCTGAGCCCCGCCGCGCGCCCGGGCTTCAGGCGGCGGGCGCGAGCCCGTTCATCAGCCCGCTGCGCGCGTGGCAGTTGATGTATTCGTAGCTTTGCTCGTCGGCCTTCAGCACCGACACCTCGTGGTACAGGCGCAGGCGCAGCTCGAAGTTCAGCGCCTGCACGTAGCGCATGAAGCTGCCGAAGATCGCGACGTGCGTCGGGTGCGACTCGGCCCAGCGCTCCATGTCGGCCAGCGAGCGCCAGTAGCTCAGGCCGAAGGACTTCTGCAGCGGTGCACCGCGTGCGTCGAGGTGGTGCATGAAGCGGTTGCTGTAGCAGCCGATGGGCAGGCCCTGGTCGCGCAGAAAGTCCATGCCTTCGCGCAGCACCGGGGCCATGTCTTCCAGGTAGCGCTGGCGTTCCTGGCCGGTGGTCTCGGTCCATTCCTGGCCCGAACGGATCATCGCGAGGTGCGTGTGGCCCGCGATGCGCACGCGCTGGCCTGACGCAGGCGTGCCGGCGATCACCGCGCGCGTGCCCGAAGGCGCGAGCGCGTCGGCCTGCGCGAGCGGGAGTCGATCGCGCATCGACCCCCAGTAGCCGTGCTCCTGCAGTTCGCCGCTCACACCGCCCATCACCACGCCGATGCCCTCGAGGCGGTCGGGCGTGCTGAACAGGGTCTCGAAGTGCGCAGCACGCGGGGATGCGATTTCGCGGAAGTAGCCGAGGCCTTCATGCAAGCGCTCGTCGGCGTTCCACCAGGCCTCGATGGCGGGCGTGGCACACCAACGCGCGAACGCCGCCGCATCGTGCCAGTAGGCGATGGCGATCATGTTGTCGCAGCCGTCGGCGTCGACACAGTGGGCCAGGTCGTGGTGGCCGGGGCCGTCGGGCAAGGCGAAGTCGCCAGCGATCTTCAGGAGCGCGGCGCAGGCCCGGCCCTGCATCGCCGGACCGCGCGACTGCACGCCGAAATAGCCCATCACGACCTGGGTCGTCGTCACGGGCGCGCGCGCCGACCAGCCGGGGTAGGGCGGGGTGTGGTCGTCTGCCACGCGGCGCTCGCGGGTGCGCGGGCAGCGCAGGTGCTCGGGGATGGCCGATTCCATGGTGCGGCTCCGTGGTCGGCTCAGGCCACGACCGGCTCGGGCACGCTGCCCTCGGGCTCCGGCGTGAGCTGCACCACCACGGGCGTGCGCCGCGTCTTGTTCAGCAGCAGCTGTGTGACGTCGGGCCGCGAATAGTGGCCGCTCGGATCGGCCGCCGCCTTGGCGAGCGCGATCATGCCGAGGTCGATGTCGGCGATCACCAGGCCTTCGGCGTCTTCGGCCAGCGGCGTGCCCAGTGGCGAACCGTCCGGGCCGTAGATGCGCGCATGCCCGCCGCCGACGCCCAGCATCTGCCGCTTGCCGTCGTCGGTGCACATCAGCTCGCTCATGGCCTTCGACACTGTGGCGCAGGGCGCGATGACGAAGCAGCCGCCCTCGACCGCATACACCTGGCTCGCGGCGTTGTTGACCTCATGGCCCAGCGCGTAGGCCGCGCCGCGGTAGAGCGAAAAGCTCGGCCACGCGCCGCAGTGGATCTGCTCGTTCTGCGCATACATCGCGTACTTGCTCAGCGGCTGCAGGTGTTCCCAGCAGCACAGCGAGCCGATGTTGCCCAGCGGCGTCTGGACCACGTGCAGGTCGGCGCCGTCGCCTTCGCCGAACACGGTGCGTTCCACGTGCGTGGGCTTGAGCTTGCGACGCGTCTGCACGGTGCGGCCCTGGTCGTCGATCAGCGCCTGCGCGATGTAGAGACTGCCCGCCGCTTTCTCGCTGTAGCCGAGCGAGAGCCAGATCTTGTGCTGGCGCGCCGCCGCCTGCAGGCGTTCGAACTCGGGCGAGCCGATGACCAGCGAGTTGTCGTGGTAGCGCTGCACGAACTGCATACCCCAGGCCGGCGAATCGAGCCAGACCCACCACGGGTAGCCCGGCACCCAGGTCTCGGGAAAGGCGATGAGCTGCACGCCCTGTTTCGCAGCCTGCGCCATGAGGTCGATGGTCTTGTCGATGGTGGCGTCGAGGTCGAGGAAAACAGGCGCGGCCTGCACGGCGGCGACGCGGAGTTGGGGGTGGACGGTGGTCGGCATGGGGTGTTCTCCAGGGGGCAATGAACGTAACGAAATCCCCGCTGTGCGCACCGGGTTTGCGCGGTGGCATGCGGGTTGCATGAAGCGTAAATTCGCGCCGCCGGAACGCCTTGACCCGGATTGGCGGCGTTCTTGTTCCAGCGTTGCATGTGCCTTGCGAAGGCCTTCCGAGGACCCCGATGACCCCCTTGCTCAGCACCGATGCCGTCCCGCGCGAGCAGCGGCTCGCGTACTGGACCGACATGATCTGCAACGTCTACGTGCAGCTCGAATGCGACGCGGTGCGCACCGGCGACGGCGGCGACTTCGAGGGCAGCATTCGCCAGCACGCGCTGCCCGGCCTCGGCATGTCGGTCGTGACCTCGCGGGCGCAGAAGGTGATGCGCACGCCGGGCCACATCGCGGCGTCGAGCGACGACTGTTTTCTCGTGAGCATCCAGGCGCGCGGACAGGGCGTGGTGCGCCAGGACGGGCGCGACGCCGTGCTCGGTGCCGGCGACTTCGCGCTCTACGACAGCACGCGGCCTTATCAACTGCTGTTCGACCAGCCCTTCGAGCAGATCGTGCTCAAGCTGCCCGGCGAGCGGCTGCGCAGCGAACTGCGCGACACCGAGGCGCTCACGGCCACCACGGTGTCGGGGCGCGAGGGCGCGGGGCACCTGCTGCTGGGCATGATCCGCACGCTGCGCGAGGACTTCGACGCGCTGCAGCCGGCCTCGGCGCTGGCGGTGGCCCATGGCGTGCAGAACATCCTCGTGGCCGGCCTGCAGACGCTGCCTGCGGCGCACGCACCGGCGCTCAGCAAGCTCACGGCGTACCACCTCGCGCGCGTGAAGCAGCGCATCGACGAGCAGCTGGCCGATCCGACGCTGTCGGTGGGCACGCTGGCGGCGCAGCTGGGCATGTCGGTGAGCCACATCCACCGCGTGTTCAAGAGCGAGCCGCTGACGCCCTCGCAGTACATTTGGGAGCGCCGGCTCGACGCATGCAGCCGCGACCTGCTGGAGCCGCGCCTGGCAGGGCGGCCGGTGGGAGAGATCGCGTACGGGAGGGGGTTCAACGACGCGGCGCATTTCAGCCGCGCGTTTCGCGAGCGCTTCGGGTGTTCGCCGCGCGAATGGCGGCAGCAGCGCTCGCCGCAATGACCGCGGCCACGGCGCATCGGCCGTCGCCGGGGTGACCGGGTCTTCTTACTGGACCAGCAGCACCGAGATGTCGGTCTCGGCCACGACCTTGGTCGCCACCGAGCCCATCAGCGCGCGGCCCAGGATGCCGTGGCCGTGCGTGCCCAGCACGATCAGCTCGGCCTTCGATTCGGTGGCCGACTTGAGGATTTCCTCGGCCGCGTGGCCGTGGCGCGCGTCGGCGGTGAAGTTGGCCACGCCTTTCTCGGCGAACCAGGCCTTCACCGGGTCGAGCACCTTGGCGTTTTCCTCGGCGTAGTACTCGGTGACGATTTCCTTGCTCAGGTGGCGCGCCACGTGGCCGGAGATGCCGGTGCAGACATTGACCACCACCAGCTCATGGCCGTCCACGAACATGGCGCGGTTGGCGAGCAGGTAATTGAGGGCCTTTTGCGTGTAGGCGCTGCCGTCGACTGCAATGAGGATTTTCATGGCTTTCCTTCTACGACTGTGAACAAGTGCCGCATAGGATGGCACAGGAAAGCCACGGGGTGTTTGATATGCCTCAGCCGCGCAGGCCCTTCCAGAGCATGTAGGCGGCCAGCAGGTACAGGATGCTCGCGAACACGCGCTTGAGCTTCTTCACCGGCAGGCTGTGCGCGGCCTTGGCGCCCAACGGCGCGGTGAACACGCTGCAGGCCGCGATCACCACGAGCGCGGGCAGCCAGATGTAGCCGAAGGCGCCGGCCGGCAGGCCCTGCACCGACTGGCCGCTGAGCACGTAGCCCAGCACGTTGGCCACCGCAATGGGAAAGCCCAGCGCCGCGCTGGTCGCCACCGCGTTGTGGATCGCCACGTTGCACCAGGTCATGAACGGCACGCTGATGAAGCCGCCGCCCGCGCCCACCAGGCCCGAGATGAAGCCGATGATGCCGCCCGCCGCGAGCTGGCCGCCGGTGCCGGGCATCTGGCGCGTGGGCTTGGGCTTCTTGTCGAGGAACATCTGCGTGGCCGAGAAGCCCACGAACAGCGCAAAGAAGATGGCCAGCGCCGTGCCCTTGAGCAGCGCGAACACGCCCAGGCTGCCCGCGAGGCTGCCGATGACGATGCCGGGTGCCAGGCGCTGCACGATGTCCCAGCGCACCGCGCCGCGCTTGTGGTGCGCGCGCACGCTGGACACCGACGTGAAGATGATCGTCGCCATCGAGGTTGCGATCGCCATCTTCACCGCCAGGTCGGCCGGCACGCCGCGCTGGCCCATGATGATCGTGATGAACGGCACCATCAGCATGCCGCCGCCGATGCCCAGGAGGCCCGCGAGGAAACCGGTGCCCAGGCCGAGCGCGGCGAGTTCGGCGATCAGGAGGGGGTCGAGCAGGGCAGCGAGGTTCACGGGAGGATGGAGAAAGAACGAGCGGCTGAAAAAGCAACGGCCCCGTGCGGTGAAGCAGGGGGCCGTGGCGGGAAAAGGTGTCTGCAGATGGTGTGCCGGACCCGCATCCTGAACCAGGGTTCAGGTGGGCGAGGGCAGCAGGACTTCGGGTTCATCTGACGCGAGATGATCACGCCCGTCAAGCGATGTACCAAGCCCGGCTCCGGAGAGCATTGGAACAAGGAAATATTAAGCCCGACACGTCTGCAGACAAAACGGATTTTACGCCCCGGATGTGCCGGGCCGCGCGCCCTCAGAGCAAATGTCCATCGCCCGCCAGGGCCTGATCGAGTCTCTGAATGAGCTGGGCGGCCTTCGGGTCGGTGTCGGTGGCGGTTTCTTCCGTGCTGCTGGCCGCGACGGGGGCCGGTGCGGCGGCAGCAGCGGCCTGCTGGGCCGCGAGATCGAAAGCCAGGTTCAGCGAGGCGAGCACGGCGATGCGGTCGCGTGCCTTCACCTTGCCCGCGTCGCGGATCTTGCACATGGCCGCGTCCACGCGGTCGACGGCCTCGCGCAGTTGCGCTTCGCCGCCGTCGGGACAGCCGAGCAAGTAGCTCTGGCCCATGATCTGTACTTCAATCTGCTTCATGCGTGATGGGAATCTTCGGAAGGGGGTTCGGCCGGCAGCCGTTCGAGCAGGGCATCGAGGCGAGTGCGGGCTGCGGCGAGCCGCGACTTCAGGCCGTCGCGTTCACGCGTGAGCGCATCGACCTGTTCCTGCAGCAGCGCGTTGGTGCGCTGCACCTCTTCGTGACGCACGAGCAGGCGTTCCACACGCTCGGCGATCTGGTCGATGGGGCTGGAGGCGGGCATGGTTGGCGATTGTAGTTTCCCGGGAATTCGGAACATCCGGCGCACCGCGCGGGGCGCGCACCGGACGTGGCCGAGATTCTGGGGCCTGCGCCGCCCGTGATCAAACACGGTGTGGTGCGCGCGCCCCGTGGGCGCCCCGTGGGCCTAAAATCCTGCCCGTTGGTGCTCGCGGCGTGGTTCGCACGGCGCAGTTCAACGGGAAGCAGGAGTGGACGCCCCCCGGGGCCGAAGCCGCCTGCGCTGCCCCCGCAACGGTCAAGCAGACGACGCCGCAACGCGTCACCCCTTTCCATCCAGCCACTGGGCGCCCTGAAACAGGTGCCTGGGAAGGCGGCAAAGGGTCGATCTGCCAGCCCGGATACCGGCCAACAAGGCGGCTGCCGCATCGGCAGCCATGACGCCCATGGCGCCGGCGGGGAAGCCGGCCAGGGCATAGAAGTTCGTTCGGTTCACCCCATGATTTCCTGTGTTTCCCTCTCCAGCGGCCGCGCCAGCGTGCGCCGCAACCGTCCCGCGTGCCTGCCGCTGACGCTCGCCCTGGCCTCGGCCTTCGGCGGCCTGGCCCTGGTGCCGCTGGCTGCGCAAGCGCAAGCCGCCGCGACGCTCGACGAGACCGTCGTCACCGCCAACCGCACGCCGCAGGCGCTGTCGGACCTGGTGGGCGATGTCTCCATCATCGACCGCAAGACCATCGAGCGCAGCGGCGCGACCGGCGTGGCCGACGTGCTCGCGCGCCTGCCGGGCATGGAGATCTCGCGCAGCGGCGGCGTGGGCAATGCCACCAGCGTGTTCATCCGCGGCGCCGAGTCGCGCTTCACCGCGGTCTACCTGGACGGCGTGCGCATCGATTCGCAATCGACCGGCGGCGCCGGCTGGGAAGGCATTCCGCTCGCGCAGATCGACCGCATCGAAGTGCTGCGCGGCCCGGCCGCCGCGGTGTACGGCTCGGACGCCGTGGGCGGCGTGATCCAGCTCTTCACCAAGCGCGGCGAGGAGGGCGTGTCGCCCTACGCCGGCATCGGCTTCGGCAGCCACGGCCTGCGCCGGATCGAAGGCGGCGTGAGCGGCAAGTCGGGCCTGCTCGACTACTCGTTCGGCGTGGCGCATGAGGAAAGCAAGGGCTTCAACATCCAGCCCATCGCCAAACGCACGCCCTCGAAAGACGGCTTCACCAACCCCGACCGCGACGGCTACCGCAGCACCTCGGGCAACCTGAAGCTGGGTTTCCAGATCACGCCCGACCAGCGCATCGACGCCACCTTGCTCACCAGCAACACCGAGGCGGCCTACGACCCGTCGGTGAGCTTTCGCACCAAGCCGCCGATCACCTTCCGCAACGACGTGTCGACCAACGAGCTGCGCACCGCCGGGCTGACCTGGTCGGCCAAGTGGAACGACATCTACAGCACCCGCCTGCAGGTGACCGATTCGCAGACCGTCTACAAGACCCAACCCTCGTTCTACCGCACCGAGACCCGCCTGCGCGGCTACCTGTTCCAGAACGAATTCCGTTTCGGCGCCCACCTGGTGACCGCCACGCTCGAGCGCCGCGAAGACGCGCTCGAGAACGCGCCCACCACCTCGGCCAAGCTGTTCTCGCGCGACCGCTCGCAGAACGCCGCCGCACTGGGCTACGGTTACGTGAAGGGCCCGCATTCGCTGCAGCTGCACGTGCGCCATGACGACGACAGCGAGTTCGGCGGCAAGACCACCGGCAGCGCCGCCTACGGCTACGCGATCACGCCGAGCCTGCGCGCCACCGTGTCGGCCGGCACCGCGTTCCGCGCGCCCACGCTGTACCAGCGCTTCAGCGAATACGGCCTGGCGAGCCTGCAGCCCGAATCGAGCCGCAACGTCGAGCTGGGCCTGCAGTACACGGCCGGCGCCACGCAGGCCGGCATCGTGCTGTACCGCAACCGGGTGCAGAACCTCATCGTGTTCGACGGCAGCGCCAAGGGTTGCCAGTCGTCGTTCGGCTGCTACGCCAGCACGGCGCGTGCGCGCTACCAGGGCGTGACGCTCACGGGCGGCCACCGCATCGGCGACGTTACGCTGCGCGCCTCGCTCGACTACCAGGACCCGCGCGACCTCGCCACCGACCACCTGCTGGCACGCCGCGCCCGGGCCCACGGCACGCTGGGCGCCGACTGGCGCATCGCCGGCTGGACGCTGGGCGCCGAGCTCCAGAGCTCGGGCAAGCGCTACGACGACGCAGCCAACACCGTCAAGCTCGGCGGCTACACGCTGCTGAACCTGTCGGCCAGCACGCAGATCACGCGCGACCTGAACCTGGTGGCGCGCGTGGACAATGTGGGCGACAAGGACTACCAGTTCGCACGGCTCTACGCCACCGGGGGCCGCACCGCGTACGTCGGACTCAAGTGGACTCCGCAGTAAACACCCGCCGCCCTTCGCCCGGCGCAGCCGTCACCTGCGCCGCGGTGCTCGTGGCCGCGCCGGCCTCGGGGCAGGGCAAGACCACGGTCGCGGCCGCGCTCGCGCGGCTGCAAGTGCGCCAGGGCCGCCGCGTGCGGGCCTTCAAGTGCGGTCCCGACTTCCTCGATCCGCACTGGCTCGCGCTGGCCACCGGCGCGCCGGTGCATTCGCTCGACCTGTGGATGACCGGCGAGGCCGACTGCCGCGCGCGCCTGCATGCCGCCGCGAGCGAGGCCGACCTGGTGATCGTCGAAGGCGTGATGGGCCTGTTCGACGGCACGCCCAGCGCGGCCGAGCTGGCCGAGCGCCTGGGCCTGCCCGTGCTGGCCGTGATCGACGCCCAGGCCATGACCGGCACCTTCGGCGCGCTGGCCTACGGCCTGCAGAATTTCCGCCCGGGCCTGCCCTGGGCTGGCGTGCTGGCCAACCGCGTGGCCGGCGAGCGCCATGCCGACATGCTGAAGGACGCATTGCGCGAACCCGGCGACTGGCTCGGCGCCTTGCCGCGCAGCGCCGATTTCGCGCTGCCCGAACGCCACCTGGGGCTGGTCGGTGCCGCCGAACTCGGCGATGCGATGGTGCGGCTCGACGCTGCGGCCGACGTGCTCGCCGCCACGCCGCTGGGGCAGCGCACGCCCGGGCAGCTGCCGCAGGTGCGCTTCGAGCCCGCGCCGACGGCGCCCGTCGCGCCGTTGCTGGCCGGACGCACCATCGCCATCGCGCGCGACACGGCGTTCTCGTTCATCTACCCGGCCAACCTCGAGGTGCTCGAGGCTCTCGGCGCGCGGCTCGCGTTCTTCTCGCCGCTGGCCGACGAACCGCTGCCGCCCTGCGACGCCGCCTGGCTGCCCGGCGGCTACCCCGAGCTGCATGCGGCCGTGCTGTCGGCCAGCGACCGGTTGCGGCTCTCGCTCGCCAACCACGTCACGGCCGGCAAACCGATCTGGGCCGAGTGCGGCGGCATGATGGCGCTGTTCGACGAACTCGCCACGCGCGACGACGCCGAGCCGACCGACGTGCACCGCCTCTGGGGCGTGCTGCCGGGGCGGGCCGTCATGCAGAAGCGGCTGGCCGGCCTGGGCCCGCAGCAGCTCGACCTGGGCGCGCATGCCTTGCGCGGCCACACCTTCCACTACTCGCGCTGCGAGACGCCGCTCGCGCCCGCCGCGCGCACTGTCGGCACGCGCGGCGGCGAGGCGCTGTACGTGCACGGGCCCGTGCGCGCGAGCTACTTTCATGCGTGGTTCGCGTCCAGCCCGGAAGCGACCGCGCGGCTCTTCAGCGCCATGCCCCTCGAACTCGACAGCCACGCCGCACAGGCGCCCCCCGATGCCCCTCACTGAGCACGAATTCATCCTCGGCGGCCAGAAAAGCGGCAAGTCGCGCCGCGCCGAACAGCGCGCGGCCGACTGGCTGGCGTCCGGGCCCGCATCGCGCCGCGCGGTGCTGATCGCCACCGCGCAGGCCCACGACGACGAGATGCGCGAGCGCATCGCCCGCCACCAGGCCGACCGCGCCGAGCGCGTGCCCGGTCTGCAGACCCTCGAGGAGCCGATCGAGCTGGGGCGCGCCATCGTCACGCAGAGCGCGCCCGACACGCTCGTGGTGGTCGACTGCCTCACGCTGTGGCTCACCAACCTGCTGATGCCGCTGCGCACCGAAGGCGCCGCCGTGGTCACGCGCACGCCCTCGGCGCACGCCACGCTGCTGCTCATCGCGCTGCGCGAGGCGCGCGGGCCGGTGGTGCTGGTCGGCAACGAGATCGGGCTGGGCGTGATCCCGCTGGGCCGCGAGACCCGCGCTTTCGTCGACGTGCTCGGCCGGCTGAACCAGGACGTGGCGGCCGCGTGCCACCGCGCGACGCTGATGGTCGCCGGCCTGCCGCTGACGTTGAAGGCACCTGGCGCATGAGCTTCGATCGCGTGAAGACCTGGTTGCGCGCGTCGTTGCTCGGGCTCGCCCTGGTGGTGGGCGCGCATGCGGCGCAGGCCGTCGATGTGGTCGACGAGCGCGGCGTCACCGTGCACCTGCCGCAGCCGCCGCAGCGCATCGTCTCGCTGCTGCCGTCGCTGACCGAAGGCGTCTGCGCACTCGGCGCCTGCGACCGCCTGATCGGCGTCGACCGTTATTCCAACTCGCCCGCGCAGGTGCGCGCGCTGCCGCAGCTCGGCGGCGGGATCGATCCGAATGTCGAAGCCGTCGTCGCGCTCAAGCCCGACGTGGTGCTGCTCGCCAAATCGTCGCGCGTCACGCAGCGGCTCGAGGCACTGGGCCTGAAGGTGATCGTGCTCGAACCCAAGAGCCACGCCGACGTGCGCCGCGTGCTGGGCGCGCTCGACCAGGTTCTCGGCACGCACGAGGCGCCCGCTGTTTGGCGCGCCATCGATGCGGCCGTGTCGGCCGCGGCGCAGTCGCTGCCCGCCAGCGCCAAAGGCCTGCGCGTGTACTTCGAGGTCAACACCGGCCCTTACGCGGCAGGCGGCTCGTCCTTCATCGGCGAGACGCTCGCGCGGCTGGGCGTGAAGAACATCGTGCCGGCGTCGCTCGGCCCCTTTCCCAAGCTCAACCCCGAGTTCGTCGTGCGCGCGAACCCCGACCTCATCATGGTCAGCGTGCGCAGCGCGATGGGGCTGGAGCAGCGACCCGGCTGGGGCGGCATCCGCGCGGTGCGCGAAGGCCGCGTGTGCCGCTTCGACGCCGAGCAGACCGACGTGGTCGTGCGCCCCGGCCCACGCATGGACGAGGCCGCGCGCCTGATGGCGCAGTGCCTGGCGGACAAGGGGCGGTGAGCGGCATGCATTCCGCGCACCTGCGTCGCGTGCTGCTGCTCGGTGCCGGCCTGCTGGTGCTGGGCGCGGCGCTGCTGCTCTTCGGCCTGGGCATCGGCAGCACCGGTTTCCAGAGCCTGCTGTCCGCGCGGCACGACCCGGTGGCGCTGCAGATCGTCTGGGACATCCGCCTGCCGCGCACCCTCGGCGCATGGCTGGCGGGCGCGCTGCTCGGGCTTGCGGGCGCGGTGGCGCAGGGCCTCTTCCGCAACCCGCTGGCCGACCCGTACCTGCTGGGCAGCGCCTCGGGCGCGTCGCTGGCCGTGGCACTGGCGCTGATGCTGTTCGGTGGCTCCGTCACCAGCACGCAATGGGTGATGCGCCTGGGGCTCACCGGTGCGGCCTTTGTCGGTGCCGTGGCCGCGGTGCTGCTCACGCTCACGCTGGCGCGTGGCGTGCAGCAGACCCTGCGGCTGTTGCTGGCGGGCGTGATCGTCGGCGTGGTGCTGGGCGCCGCCAAGGACCTCATCACCATCGCCTCGGCCGACATTCTTCAGGCGTTGCAGGGCTTCGTGCTCGGCAGCACCGGGCTGGTCGGCTGGGCCGCCTGCGCCGTGATGGCGGCGGTCGGTGCGGCCTGCCTGCTGCTGGCCTGGGCGCTCGCGCCGGTGCTCGACGGGCTCGCGCTCGGCGAGGCCACGGCGCGCAGCCTGGGCCTGCCGCTGGGCGCCATGCGCGCCGCGCTGGTGGCGGTGCTGGCGCTGGCGACCGGTGCCGCCGTCGCGCAGACCGGCCTCATTGCTTTCGTCGGCCTGGCCGCGCCGCACCTGGTGCGTTCGGTGGTCAAGACCACGCATGCGCGGCTGATCGTGCTGTCGGCGTTGATGGGCGGGCTGCTGCTGATGGCGGCCGACCTGCTGGCGCGCTGGCTGATCGCGCCGCAAGAGCTTCCGGTGGGCGTGCTCACCGCGGTGCTCGGCGGCAGCTACCTGCTGTGGCTGATGCACCGGCGCGGCGCGAAGGGAGGCGGCCTATGAGCCGCACGCCATCCGCCGCGCTCGAAGCGCACGGCCTCAGCGCCACGCTCGGGTCGGTCGAGGTGCTGCACGGCATCGACCTGTCGCTCGCGGCCGGCCGCTGGACCAGCATCGTCGGACCGAACGGGGCCGGCAAGTCGACGTTGTTGAAAGCGCTGGCTGGGTTGCTCGCACACCGCGGCGAAGTGCGGCTCTTCGGCGAAGCGCAGGCGGCCGTGCCGGCCCGCGTGCGTGCCCGGCGTTTGTCATGGCTGGGCCAGAGCGGCACGGGTGAGGGCAGTGCCGACGATTTGATGGTCTACGACGTCGCGATGCTCGGGCGGCTGCCTCATCAGCGCTGGCTCGCGGCACCCAGCGAAGCCGATCGCGATGCGGTGGAGCGCGCATTGCGCAGCACCCAGGCCTGGGACTGGCGCGACCGTCCGCTGGGGCAGTTGTCGGGCGGCGAACGCCAGCGCGTGCTGCTGGCGCGTGCGCTGGCGGTCGAGGCCGAACTGCTGCTGATGGACGAGCCGCTGGCCAACCTCGATCCGCCGCATCAGGCCGACTGGATGCAGACGGCGCGCGCACTGGTGGCCCAAGGCCGCACCGTGGTCAGCGTGCTGCACGAACTGCCGATGGCACTGGCCGCGGACGAATTGGTGGTGATGAACCGGGGGCGGGTGGTGCACCACGGTGCTTGCGCCGATCCTGCGACGCATGCTGCGCTCGAACAGGTGTTCGACCACCGGATTCGCGTGCATCGCGTGGCAGATCAATGGATCGCATTGCCGCTATGAAGCCTCGCGCATCAAGTCATTCGGGGCGCGCTCCCGCCGACGGGGCACCTTGCTCCGCGAATGTCCCCCGGCCTGCGGCCTCCTCCTTGATTTCGCTGCGCAAGGCACCCCATCGACGTGAGCGATCAGCGCGGTCGTTGATCCGCCCGCACCACGACAGCGCCCATCGTGCGCAGGGCACTGGGTGCTTCCCGCAGCGAAATCAAGGAGGAGGCCGAAGGCCGGGGGACATTCGCGGAGGGAAGTACCCGGTGGCCTGTGCACACGCCCTGAACCACAAGAACACCCAAGAACGGAACCCTTCATGCAAATAGAAACCCCTCCCAGCGAAAAGCCCTACGAAAAGCCCGAAGGCGAACGCCGCGGCATCGTCATCGTCAACACCGGCGACGGCAAGGGCAAGAGCACGGCCGCCTTCGGCCTCGCGCTGCGCGCACACGGTCGCGGCAAGGCCGTGAAGATCTACCAGTTCATGAAGGTGCCTTCGGCGCGCTTCGGCGAGCACCGCATGTTCGAGCAGATCGGCATTCCCATCGAAGGCCTCGGTGACGGCTTCAGCTGGAAAAGCCAGGATCTCGAACGCTCGGGCCAGCTGGCGCGCGACGGCTGGGAAAAGGCCAAGGCCGCGATCCTGTCGGGCGACTTCTTCCTCGTGGTGCTCGACGAGATTACCTACCCGCTGATCTACGGCTGGCTGCCGCTCGAAGGCGTGCTCGAGACCTTGCGCGCGCGCCCCAAGCACGTGCATGTCGTGCTCACCGGCCGCCGTTGCCCGCCCGAGATCATCGAGCTGGCCGACACCGTCACCGAGATGCAGATGGTCAAGCACGCGTTCAAGGCCGGCATCCCGGCGCAGCGCGGCATCGAAGACTGACCCCGATGACGGCGCATGCGTTCGCGGCCGACGAGGCGAAGGCGGTGTACCGCGCCATCCACGAGCGGCGCGACATGCGCCACTTTGCAGGCGGCGAGGTGGCGCCCGAGGTGCTGCGCCGCCTGCTCGACGCCGCGCACCACGCGCCCAGCGTCGGCTTCATGCAGCCCTGGCGCTTCATCCGCGTGCGCGGCGAAGGGCTGCGCCGGCAGTTGCATGAGGTGGTCGAGCGCGAACGCGTGCTCACCGCCCGCGCGCTCGGCCAGCGCGAAGACGAGTTCATGCGCCTCAAGGTGCAGGGCGTGCTCGACGCGGCCGAGCTGCTGGTGGTGACGCTGGCCGACGGTCGCGAGCCGCATGTGTTCGGCCGCCGCACCCTGCCGCAGATGGATCTGGCCTCCGCCTCCTGCGCCATCCAGAACCTCTGGCTCGCGGCACGCGCCGAGGGGCTGGGCATGGGCTGGGTGTCGTTGTTCGAACCCGCCGAGCTGGGCGTGCTGCTCGGCCTGCCCGAGGGTGCCGAACCGATCGCCTTGCTGTGCCTGGGCCCGGTGCATGCGTTCTACGAAGAGCCGATGCTGCAGCGCGAACGCTGGGCCCGGCGCGCGCCACTGGCCTCGCTGGTGTTCGACGAAAGCTGGGGCCGGCCGTCGGACCTGTTCGATCCTTCTTCCACTTCATCTTCTTGCGTGGAGCCCACCTGATGCTGGCCTTCGACACCGTTCTCTTCGAGCTCGCGCGGCTGTTCCTGTGGCCCGTGACGCTCGGCGTGCTGCTGTCTTTCGTCTATGCGGTGTACTGCCTCGGCGCCTTCGGCATCGAGTGGTGGCAGCGTCGCCGTGACCCGTCGCGTGCGCTGGTGCTGCGGCGCCACGCACAGGCCAGCCAGGAGCAGATGGAGCTGGTCGTGCTCAAGCAGCTCGAAGGCGTGCGCCTGTGCAGCCGCGTGGCGCCGATGCTGGGGCTGATCGCCACCATGATCCCCATGGGTCCGGCGCTCGTGGCCGTGGCCTCGGGCGAATCGCAGGGCGTGGCGCAGAGCCTGGCGCCCGCGTTCGCGGCCGTGATCGTGGCGCTGGCTTCGGCCTCGATCACCTTCGTGGTCTACACGGTGCGCCGCCGCTGGCTCATGCGCGAGCTGGTGATGTTGCTCGACGCGCGGGACCGGCTGTCATGAGCCGGCGCCAGTTCTCGATCCTGAGCAGCCTGGACAGCGACGACGACGACCCGGTGCTCTCGACCATCAACCTGATCGACGTCTTCATGGTCGTCATCGGCATGCTGATGATCGCGGTCATCAACAACCCGGTGAACCCGTTCTCGCAGGACAAGGTGACGGTCATCCGCCACGAGGGCCAGCCCGACATGGAGATCATCACGCGCGAAGGCCGGAAGGTCACGCGCTTCAAGGCCAGCGGCGCAACGGGGCAGGGCGACGGCGAAAAGGCCGGCACCGCCTGGCGCCTGAAGGACGGCACGATGATCTACGTGCCGGCGGACGCGGTGCCGGCGTCGGGCGGGAAGTGACGCGGCTTTTCGTCTTCTGGCTCGGGCTCCTGTGCCTGATGGCGCAGCCTGCGGTGGCGGCCGGGTCGCGTGTCGTGGTGTTGAGCACGGCGCTGGTCTCGCCCGCGCGCGTGGTGCGGCTGCAAGCGGCGGCGCGTGACGCCGGCGTGCCGCTGCAGGTGGTGTCGGCTGCGCAGGACACGCCCGAGACGCTGGCTACCGCGCTCGATGGCGCGCGCCTGCTGGTCATCGATGCGCCGCACCTCAGCGTCGCGCAGTCGGCGGCAGCGCGCTTCGGCGATGTCATCGAGCGAACCTCCGTTCCCTATGTGCAGATCGGTGAATTCGCCCTCGTGGCGAAAGGCCAGAAACCGCCCGAGGTGCCACCGCTCGCGGCCGAACGCGGCGTCGATGCGGCCTGGGTGCAGCGCCTGCGCGCCTACTGGCGCTTTCCGGGCGAAGCGAACCTGAAAGCCTCGGTGCAGGCGATGGCGCGGGTCGGCGATTCAGCCGGACTCCCTGACCCCATGCCATTGCCGCTCGCGGGCTTCTATCGCCCCGACTGGCCGCGCGTCGAAAGCACCATCGCAGCGGTCGAGGCACTGCCGGGCGGTCAAGGCACTGTCGCCATCGCCGTCAACAGCGCCACGCTCACCAGCGACGACACCGACTGGCTCGACGGCCTGATCGGCACGCTCGCGCAGCGCGGCCTGCGCGCCTACGCCTTCTACGGCCCGCGCCAGCAGAAGGACCTGTTCTTTCGCATGACGCACGCCGGCGAAGGTGAGAGCGAGCGCCGCGTGGCCGACCTCCTCATCAACGCCGCGCTGGTATTCAGCCCGAACGAGCGCAAGGCCGAACTCGAACGCATCGGCGTGCCCGTGCTGCAGACGCTGCCATCGCTGGCCATGGATGCGGCGCAATGGGCGCGCAGCAAGGACGGCCTCGCGCAGACCGACATCGCGGCCTACTACAGCCCGAGCGAACTCGCGGGCATGACCGACCCGATGCTGGTCACCGCGCGCGACGCCGCTACCGGCAGCCTGCAGCCGCTGCCCGCGCAGATCGACGCCGTGGCCGACAAGGCCGCCGCGCTGCTGCGCTTGCGGCGCACGCCGGCCGCCGAGCGCCGCGTGGCGATGCTGGTCTACAACTACCCGTCGGGCGAGGCGAACTTCGGTGCGTCGTTCCTCAACGTGCCGCGCAGCGTCGACCGGATGCTCTCCGCGATGCAGGCGGCCGGCTACCGCACCGAGGCGCCGGGCGCGGAGAAGGTCATCGCGCAGGTGCAGGCCACGATGAAGGCCTACTACCCGACCGCGCAAGGCGGCGATGCGCTACAGCCGCTGCTCGACCAGGGCCTGGCCGACACGCTGCCGCTGTCGCAGTACCTCGCCTGGTTCCGCGCGCTGCCTTCCGACACGCAACGCCGCATCGAAGCCTACTGGGGCCCGCCCGAGGCCTCGACGATGCTGCGGCCCGTGGCCGGCGCGCCGGCCTTCGTGGTGCCGCGCGTGCAGTTCGGCCAGGTGGTCGTGCTGCGCCAGCCGCCGCGCTTCGAGCCCGGCACGCAGGTGGCCGACAAGGCGCAGCAGGTGTACCACCGCGCGGCCGTGCCGCTGAGCCACGGCTACCTCGCCACCTACCTCTGGCTGCGCAGCCGCTTCGGCGCCGACGCGCTGGTGCACGTGGGCACGCACGGCACGGTCGAGTGGTCGGCCGGCAAGGAGCGCGGGCTCTCGGTGCAGGACGATCCGCTGCTCGCGCTGGGCGACGTGCCCAACGTCTACCCGTACATCATGGACAACCTCGGCGAGGCGACCACCGCCAAGCGCCGCGGCCGCGCGACGATGGTGAGCCATTCGACGCCCATGTTCACGCCCGCGGGCTTCCGCCCCGGCGTGCGAGACATGCACGAGCGCCTGCACGACTGGGAAACGCTGTCGCCCGGCGCGGTGAAGACCGCGCTGGAACGGCGCCTGACCGCCGAGTTCGTTGCCCAGCACTACGACCGCGACCTGCAATGGACGCCCGCGCGCATCCGCGCCGACTTCGCCGGCTTCATCGCCGTGCTGCATCCGTACCTCGACGAGCTGGCGCAGACCGCGCAGCCGCTGGGCCTGGCCACCTTCGGCGAGGCGCCCGATGCACAGCGGCGGCGCCAGACGATCCTGCAGATCCTCGGCAAGCCCGTGGCGCAGGCGATGGGCGAAGACCTCGACGAGATGTTCCTCACCGATGCGCAGGGCATTGCAGCGTCGAAGCCTGCGCGCTGGCTGGAGGCCGTGCTGGCGGGCAACGACACCGCCACCGATGCTGAACCTTTGCGTTCGCTCGCCGCCCGGGCCCGCGCGCTCGACGCGGTGCTGGCCCACAACGAAGAAATCGAAGGCCTGCTCACCGCACTCGACGGCCGCTACCTCAAATCGCGCTACGGCGGCGACCCGGTGCGCGACCCCGACAGCCTCCCGACCGGGCGCAACCTCTACGGCTTCGACCCCAGCCGCGTGCCCACGCGCGCCGCCTGGGACACCGGCGTTGCCGCGATGGACGACTGGATCGCCGCGCACGCGCGCACCCACGGCGGCCGTGCGCCGCAGAAGATCGCCTTCACGCTCTGGGCCGGCGAGGCCTCGCGCCACCAGGGCGTGACCGAGAGCCAGGCCTTCCACGCACTCGGCGTGAAGCCGCGCTGGGACGAGGCCGGGCGCATGGTCGGCATCGAGATCGTGCCGGCCGCGGTGCTGAAGCGGCCGCGCATGGACGTGCTGGTCAGCGTCACCGGCTCGTACCGCGACCAGTTCCCGCACGTGATGCGCTGGCTCGACGAGGCCGTGCAGCAGGTGGCCGCGCTCGACGAGCCCGGCAACGCCGTCGCGCAGCACAGCGAGGCGATGGCGCGCACGCTGCGCGCCGGGGGCGCGACGGCGGCCGAGGCGCGGCGCTGGTCGACCGCGCGCGTGTTCTCGAACGAGCAGGGCAGCTACGGCGCCGGGCTCGAGGAAGCGGTGCTCGCCACCGAACTCTGGAACGGTCAGCAGCGCGGCGGCGGCGATGCGCAGATGGCCGGGCTCTACATGGACCGCATGGGCCACGCCTACGGGCGCGGCCTCGACGGCGCCACGCGCCCGGGCGCCTTCGCGGGCAACCTCGCGCAGGTCGATGCGGCGCTCATGGCGCGCACCTCCAACCTCTACGGCGTGCTGACCAACGACGACCCGTTCCAGTACCTGGGCGGCATCGCGCTCGCCGTGCGCCACCTCACGGGCAAGGACCCGGCGCTGTACGTGCAGAACCTGCGCGACGGCGCGGCCGTGCGCACCGACACCGCCGCCGGCGCCATCGCGCGCGAGATGCAGACGCGCTACCTGCACCCGCAATGGATCGAGGCGCAGAAGGCCGAGGGCTACAGCGGCGCGCTGCAGGTGCTCAAGACCGCGCAGTTCCTCTGGGGCTGGCAGGCGACCGCGCCCGCCGCCGTGCGCGCGGACCACTGGCAGTCGCTGCACGAGGTCTATGTGCGCGACACCTACAAGCTCGGCACGCGGCAGTGGCTGGAGCGCGAGAACCGCGCCGCCTTCGCGCAGACGCTGGAGCGCATGCTCGACGCCGTGCGGCTGAACTACTGGACGCCCGATGTCGCGACGCGGCGCGAACTGGTGCAGGCCTACACGGAGGCGGTGGGCGCCACGGGGCTGCGGGAGCGGAACGAGGCGGTGCAGCGGTTTGCGCAGGCTGCGTTGGTGGCGTCGCCTGTCACTGCCCCTGCACCGGTCGTCGCCGCACCCGCCGTCGCGCCCGTCGAAACGACCCCGCCCGCACCCGAATCGCCCGCCGCAGCGGACCTCGCACAACCGGTGGCCGGCCTCCAGCTGAAGCCCGTCGCCGACACCCCATCGCCCCCGCCGCCGTCCGCCGTGCTGCCGCGCCTGCTCGCCGCTTTCGGCGCCGCCTTGCTGCTGGCCGTCGGTGCGCTGGTGCAATGGCGGCGCGGTCGGGCCGTGCCTGCCGCCTGATTCACGAGAATGCCTGCCATGCCCGCGCTCGATCCTTTCGCCGTCTTCGCCCTCGCGCTGGTCGTCGCCTTGTGGCTGGCACTGGCCGTCGACCGCTGGCTGGGCGAGCCGCCCGCCGCGCTGCATCCGGTCGTGTGGATGGGCCGCTACCTGGACTGGATCGGCAGCCGCCTGGCACCGCGCGCCGCCGACGCGAAGCCGCGTGACTTGCCGGGCTTCGCGATGGGCGCGCTCGGCTGGTGCGTGGGCGCGATGGCCGCGTTCGCCGTCGCATCGGCGGTGCAGAGCCTGGCCATGCAATGGCTGCCAGTCTGGGCCATGGCCGTGGTGCTCGGGCTCGCGTTCAAGCCGCTCTTTGCGTGGCGCATGCTGCGCGACGAGGTGCTGGCGGTCGAAGCCGCGCTGGGCGAATCGCTCGACGCGGGCCGCGCACGGCTCGCGCGCCTCGTGAGCCGCGACGTCTCGGTGCTGAGCGAACGCGAGGTGCGCGAAAGCGCCATCGAGTCGCTGGCCGAGAACCTCAACGATTCGCTGGTGGCGCCCGTGTTCTGGTTCGTGCTGTTCGGCCTGCCGGGCGCGGCGCTCTATCGTTTTGCCAACACCGCCGATGCCATGTGGGGCTACCGCGGCGAACGCAGCGGGCGCGACTGGACCTGGTTCGGCAAGTGGGCCGCGCGCGCCGACGACGTGCTTTCGTGGCTGCCCGCGCGCCTGACCGTGCTGCTGCTGGCGCTCGCGGCCGGCCACTGGCCGCGCGGCGTGGCCCGCGAGGCGCGCCGCACGCCGTCGCCCAACAGCGGCTGGCCGATGGGCGCGATGGCGCTGCTGCTGGGCGTGCGGCTTGCGAAGCCAGGTGTCTATGCGCTGAACGGGGAAGGGCGCGCTGCCGCGCCGGCCGACACCGCGCGCACCGCGCAGCTCGGCGAGCGGGCGACGTGGGGGCTGGCGGTGATCGCTTCGCTGGCGATGCTGTCGCCGTTGCTGGCGAGGTGGGCATGACGAATCAATCCATGGTGCATGGCGGTCCCGACGAGACGGGCGCCGCGCCGCACGACTTCTCGACCAACGGCAACGCGGTCGGCTCGTGCCCCGCGGTGCTGGCAGCGCTGCGCGAGGCCGACGCGGCGCACTATCCCGATCCGCGTTACACCGCGCTGCGTGCCGCGCTTGCCGATTTCCACGACGTGGCCGTGGAGCGCATCGCGATCGCCGCGAGCGCGAGCGAATTCATCCACCGTATCAGCGCGGTCGTGGCACAACGCGGTGGCGAAGAGGTCTGGTTGCCCGCGCACAGCTACGGCGACTACGAACGTTCGGCCCAGGCCTGGGGCCTCGGCGTGAAGCGCGCACCTGAGGAGGCCGACGGCGCCGCGCTGCGCTGGTGCTGCGAACCGTCGAGCCCGTTCGGCCAGTCGCAACCCGACATCGCGCGGCATGCCGCGAGCGATGCAGTCTGCGTGCTCGACATGGCCTACGAGCCGCTGCGCCTCGAAGGCCAGCCCTCGCACGACGCCGCGCAGCGCGACCGCCTCTGGCAGCTGTGGACCCCGAACAAGGCCATGGGCCTCACGGGCATCCGCGCCGCCTACGCCATCGCACCCGCGAACAGCGACGTTGCAGGTCCACTGCTGGAACGATTCGAACGTCTCGCCCCGTCGTGGCCGCTGGGCACGCACGGCGTGGCGCTGCTCACGACCTGGACCAGCGACGAAGCGCAAGGCTGGCTGGCGCGCAGCCTCGACATCCTGCGCGACTGGAAGGCGCGGCAGCGCGCCGTGTGCGAATCGCTGGGCTGGCAGGTGCTGCCGGGCGACGCCAACTTCTTCGGTGCGCAACCCGACGTGCCATACCCGCCCCGCGCCGCCGCGCTGCGCGCCGAGGGCATCAAGCTGCGCGATTGCACCTCCTTCGGCCTGCCGGGGCACCTGCGCCTGGGCGTGTTGCCGCCGGCCAGCCAGCAGGCCTTGAAGGCCGCGTGGGCGAGGGCCAGCGCCGCACGACACAGCGGCTGAACGCACCTCGCACCACAATAGGGCCGTCTCAAGAAAAGGAAAACGAACAGGCCCATGCTCTACGCCATCACCACGCTCTTCCTGTGCCAGCTTGCCGGCGAACTGCTCGTGCAGTGGCTGTCGCTGCCGATTCCCGGTCCGCTGATCGGCATGCTGCTGCTGTTCGTCGGCCTGCTGGTGCGCGGCGGCGTGCCGCAGGAACTGACCGACACCTCGGGCCACCTGCTGCGCAACCTGATGCTGCTGTTCATTCCGGCGGTGACCGGCGTCATGCTGCATTTCGAGCGCGTGGGGCGCGAGTGGCTGCCGTTCCTGGCGGCCGGTGTCGTGGGCGGTGCCTTCACCATGGCGGTGACCGCGCTCACGCTGCGCTGGATGATCCGCATCACCGGCAAGGACGCGGAATGAACGCGCCCGTCAAGCTGTCTGAAATCTGGGTCTTCCTGGCCCAGTCGCCGCTGCTGTGGCTGTCGCTCACGCTGCTGGCCTACCTGGGCGCGCTGTGGCTGCATGCGCGCAGCGGGCGCAACCCGATGGTCAATCCGGTGCTGGTGTCGGTGATCGTCATCGTGGGCGTGCTGCTGCTCACGCGTACGCCTTACGACACCTACTTCGAGGGCGCCAAGTTCGTCCACTTCCTGATCGGCCCGGCCACCGTGGCGCTGGCCGTGCCGCTGTACAGCCAGGTCGGCCGGCTGCGGCGCCTGTGGCTGCCGATCGGTGTGGCGCTGCTGGTGGGTTCGGTGGCCGCCATCGTGTCGGCCATCGGCATCGGCTGGGTGCTCGGCGGTTCGCGCGAGCTCCTGATGTCGCTCGCGCCCAAGTCGGCCACCATGCCGATCGCGATGGGCGTGGCCGAGAAGATCGGCGGCCTGCCGTCGCTGGCCGCCGTGGCCGCGGCCATCGCCGGCATCTCGGGCGCGATCATGGCGACGGGTTTGCTGAACCTGCTGCGCATCAAGGAACCCGCGGTGCGCGGCTTTGCCGTCGGCATGGCGGCGCACGGCATCGGCACGGCGCGCGCCATCCAGGTGAACGAGACCGCGGGCGCGTTCTCGGCGCTGGCGATGGGGCTCAACGGCATCGCGACCGCGCTGTTGGTGCCGCTGATCGTGAAGCTGATGACCGTCTGACATCCATTCATTCCATCCATCGAGGAGCACGACCCATGTCCGAGTACACCGCCGAGATCGTCTGGGAGCGGGGCGACCAGGACTTCCTGGCCAACACCTACAGCCGCCACCACGTGCTGCGTTTCGACGGTGGTGCCGAGGTGCCGGGCTCGTCGTCGCCGCATGTGGTGCCGCTGCCGTTCTCCGATGCGTCGGCCGTCGATCCGGAAGAGATGTTCGTGGCCTCGCTGTCCAGTTGCCACATGCTGTGGTTCCTCACCATGGCGGTGAAACGCAAGTTCGTGGTCGACCGCTATGTCGACGCGGCCACGGGCGTGATGGAGAAGAACGCCGAAGGAAAGATGGCGATGACCGTCGTCACGCTGCGCCCGCAGGTGAGTTTTTCGGGCGAGAACCTGCCCACGCGCGAGCAGATCGAACACTTGCACCATCGGGCGCATGAGGAGTGCTTCATTGCGAATTCGGTGAAGACCGAGGTGAGGTGCGAGCCGGTCTACTGACAAGAGTCGCTCCCCGCGCGCGTTGGCAGCGCTGATCCAGCCCTGAGAAGAGGACGGAAACGCGCCCCTCAGCGCCGCTGCAACCGCGGATTCTTCGCAAACAGATCCGCCGCCCAGTCCACAAACGCCCGCACCTTTGCGCTCAGGTGCCGGTTCGGCGGGTACACCACGTGGATCGGCAGCGGGTCGCGCTGCCAGTCGGCCAGCACCTCGACGAGTTCGCCGCTTTCCAGCAGCGGCTCGGCGGTGAAGGTGATGCACTGCGACAGGCCGAAGCCCGCGAGCACGGCCGTCATGTGCGCATTGCTCTCGTTGACCGACACGCGGTAGGGGCCGTTGAGCTCGATGTACTCGTCGCCCTTCTTGAACTCGTGCGGGTACACGCGCCGGGTGGTGCCCGAGAAGTAGCTCACGACGTGGTGGCGCTTCTCGATGTCGTTCGGATGCTGCGGCGCACCATAGCGTTTGATGTAGGCCGGCGAGGCCACGGTGACGAAGTGCAGGGTGCCGATGCGGCGCGCCACCAACGATTGGTCGCTGAGCTCGCCGGCGCGGATCACGCAGTCGACGTTGTCGCTGATCAGGTCGACGGTGCGGTCGCTCACGCCCAAATCGACCTGGATGTCGGGGTAGCGGTCGCAGAAGCTGGCCAGGTTGGGCAGGATGATCTGCTGCGCCACCGAGGTGCCCACATCGATGCGCAGCCGCCCCGTGGGGTTGGCCTGCGCATTCGTCATGCTGGCTTCCATGTCGTCGAAGTCGTTCAGCAGCCGCGCGGCGCGCTCGAAGTAGGCGGCGCCGTCGGGCGTGACGGTGACGCGCCGCGTCGTGCGGTTGAGCAGCTTCACGCGCAGGCGCGATTCCAGCGCCTGGATCTGCTTGGTGACGGTGCCCTTGGGCAGGGCCAGAGAGTCGGCGGCACGGGTGAAGGTGCCGGCTTCCACGACGCGGACAAAGATCCGCATTGCCTGGATTTGATCCATCGAATGCCTGTTCAGGGAGACCGGCATATGCCGGAAGGAGGCGGATTCTCACACAAGGAATGCGCCCCTACGGAGTGCCCGATTGTTCTCCGTTTGGAAACAGAGTAGGGCTGTGTTTCCTGTTTCAACGTACTTGTAGCGCCTTATATTTCAACCATCGCCCATCCCCCTGAGGTCGCCCATGTCACCCCGTCCATCGTCCCGGTCCGCTGAAGCTGCTGCGCTTGCCGCGGCGCAAGGCGTGGAGTCCGATCTGTCGATCGAGCTGCCCGGCCGCGAGCCCGTGGCTGCCCGTGTCTACGGACTGCGTCCACGGGGCGAGACCGTGCCGTTGGTGCTGCACTTCCATGGCGGCACCTTCATCTGCGGCAACCTCGACAACGGCCGCAACGTGGCCCGGTTGCTGGCCGGCGCGGGTGCGGTGGTGGTGTCGCTGGACTACCCGCTGGCCCCGGCGGCCCCGTTCCCGGAGCCGGTCGAGGTGGGTTATGCGGCGCTCGAATGGCTCTACAAGCAGCGCGTGAAGCTCGGCGGCAAGGGCGCCCAGGTGTACCTGGCCGGCGAAGAGGCTGGCGGCAACCTGGCAGCCAGCGTGGCCCTGGTGGCCCGCGACCGCGCCCATCCGCCGCTGGCAGGCCAGATCCTGCTGTCGCCCATGCTCGACCCGTGCGCCGGCACCGCCTCGCTGCGCAATGCGACCAACGACGCCGCCGAGTGCCGCTGGGCCACGGGCTGGGCCAAGTACCTGAGCTGTCCCTCGAACGCCACGCACCCGTACGCGGTGCCCAGCGGATCGCTGCGGCTGGCCGCCCTGGCACCGGCGCTGGTGCTGGTGGGGCCCGACGACGCGATGCGCGACGAGGCCATGACCTTCGCGGGCCGCCTGCGCTCGGCCGGCATCGAGGTCACGAGCAGCGTGCTGACCGGCGCCGACAACTGGCCCAAGGCGCTGTACGACACCGAGGCCGTGGGATGCGCATCCTGCGAAGCCAGCGTGCAGCAGCACTTCCGCGAGTTCTTCAGCGCCACCACACCGCCCCCGGCGGTCCCTGAGCCCAGCTAGGCCCGCGAGGGTCCGCTCCGCCCCCTGAACCAAGCCGCCGCCTCCACCGAGGCGGGTGGCAGGGCTTTCTGTTCTCTGAATTCCGCCTCCTGACGCCGCCGGCGCCGGGATGGCCTGTTGCATCCCGAAAAAGTCATCGAGAAGGACGAACCATCATGTCGAACAAGAACGAACAATCGCTGTCTTCCATCACCCGTAAGGGGCTGTGGCCCGCCGTGACCGGCCTCACCGCGGTGCTGGCCGTGGCCGCCGCGGTGGTGGGCATGTACAGCTTCAAGGCCGAGGCCACCGCCCCGGTCGCCGCGCAACAGGGCACGCCGGTGTCGGTCGCCACCGTGGCGTCGAGCGAGATCAACGCCTGGGACGAGTTCTCGGGCCGGCTCGAAGCCGTGCAGCGCGTCGACGTGCGCTCCCGCGTGGCAGGCGCGGTGCAGGCGGTGCACTTCCGCGAAGGCGCGCTGGTGAAGCAGGGCGACCTGCTCATCACCATCGACCCGGCGCCATACGCCGCCGAGGTGGAGCGTGCCGAAGCGCAGGTTGCGTCGGCGCAGGCCCGCCAAGCCTTCAGCCGCAGCGAGCAGGAACGTGCCCGCCGCCTGTGGGACGAGCAGGCCATCGCGCAGCGTGAACTGGACGAGCGCGTGAACGCCGGCCGCGAAGCCGAAGCCAACCTGCGCGCCGCGCAGGCCTCGCTGCAGACCGCACGCCTGAGCCTGGGCTACACCCAGGTGCGGGCGCCGGTGTCGGGCCGCATCGGCAAGCTCGAAGTGACCGTGGGCAACCTGGTGGCCGCCGGCCCCGGCGCGCCCGTGCTGACCACGCTGGTGTCGGTGAGCCCGATCTACGCGAGCTTCGACGCCGACGAGCAGGTCATCACCCGCGCGCTGAAGGACCTGCCGGCCAACGCCGGCGCCCGCGGCCAGATCGACACGATCCCCGTGCAGATGGGCACCGCCGGCCTCGAAGGCACGCCCTTCACCGGCAAGCTGCAGCTGATCGACAACCAGGTCGACGCCCGCAGCGGCACCGTGCGTGTGCGTGCGTCGTTCGACAACAAGGACGGCGCGCTCATTCCCGGCCAGTTCGCCCGCATCCGCATGGGCCAGGCCCGCAACGACACCGCGCTGCTGGTGAGCGAACGCGCCATCGGCACCGACCAGAACAAGAAGTTCGTGATGGTCGTGGGCGACGACAACAAGGCCATGTACCGCGAGGTGACGCTGGGCGCGCCCATCAACGGCCTGCGCGTGGTGAGCAAGGGCCTGAAGGCCGGCGACCGCGTGGTGGTGAACGGCCTGCAGCACATCCGCCCGGGTGCGCTGGTGGTGCCGCAGACCGTGACCATGGACGCCAAGCTCGATACGAAGCAACAACAACCGGAACGCGTGGCCGAGGCCGCGAAGTCCTGATTTCGGAGGAGGGCGCCCTGGCGCCCGCCGGAGAACCAACATGAATCTCTCAAAATTCTTCATCGACCGGCCGATCTTTGCCGGCGTGCTGTCGCTATTGATGCTGATCGCCGGCCTGATTGCGCTGCGCGGTCTGCCGATCTCGGAGTACCCCGAAGTCGCGCCGCCCTCGGTGGTGGTGCGCGCAACGTACCCCGGCGCCAACCCGAAGGTGATCGCTGAAACGGTGGCCACGCCGCTCGAAGAGCAGATCAACGGCGTCGAAGGCATGCTCTACATGGGCAGCCAGGCAACGACCGACGGCGTGATGACGCTCACCGTCACCTTCCGCCTCGGCACCGATCCCGACAAGGCCCAGCAGCTGGTGCAGAACCGCGTCTCGCAAGCCGAGCCGCGCCTGCCCGAAGAAGTGCGGCGCCTCGGTATCACGACCGTCAAGAGCGCACCCGACCTGACGATGGTGGTCCACCTCGTCTCGCCGAACAACCGCTACGACATCAACTACCTGCGCAACTACGCGGTGCTGAACGTGAAGGACCCGCTGGCGCGCATCGAAGGCGTGGGCCAGGTGCAGATCTTCGGCGGCGGCGACTACTCGATGCGCGTGTGGCTCGACCCGCAGAAGGTCGCGCAGCGCGGCCTCTCGGCGAGCGACGTGGTGGCTGCGATCCGTGGCCAGAACGTGCAGGCCGCGGCCGGCGTGGTCGGCGCTTCGCCGGGCCTGTCGGGCGTGGACATGCAGCTGTCGATCAATGCGCAAGGGCGCCTGCAGAGCGAAGAAGAGTTCGGCGACATCATCGTCAAGAGCGGCACCGACGGCGCCGTGACCCGCCTGCGCGACATCGGCCGCCTCGAAATGGGCGCCGCCGACTACTCGCTGCGTTCGCTGCTGAACAACGACCCGGCCGTCGGCATGGGCGTGTTCCAGGCACCGGGCTCCAATGCGCTCGACATCTCGTCCAACGTTCGCAAGACGATGGAAGAGCTGAACAAGAACATGCCCGAAGGCCTGGAATACCGCATCGCGTATGACCCGACGCAGTTCGTGCGTGCATCGATCGAATCGGTGATCCACACGCTGCTCGAAGCCATCGCGCTGGTGGTGCTCGTGGTGATCCTGTTCCTGCAGACGTGGCGCGCCTCCATCATTCCGCTGCTGGCCGTGCCGGTGTCGGTGATCGGTACCTTCGCGGTGCTGCACATCCTCGGTTTCTCGATCAACGCGCTGAGCCTGTTCGGGCTGGTGCTGGCGATCGGCATCGTGGTGGACGACGCCATCGTGGTGGTGGAGAACGTCGAGCGCAACATCGAAGCCGGGCTCACGCCGCGTGAGGCCACGTACCGCGCGATGCGCGAAGTGTCGGGCCCCATCATCGCGATCGCGCTGGTGCTCGTGGCCGTGTTCGTGCCGCTGGCGTTCATCAGCGGCCTCACGGGCCAGTTCTACAAGCAGTTCGCGGTGACCATCGCGATCTCGACGGTGATCTCGGCCATCAACTCGCTGACGCTGTCGCCGGCCCTTGCCGCATTGCTGCTGCGCGGCCACGACCAACCGAAGGACGCCCTGACGCGCGGCATGGACAAGGCCTTCGGCTGGCTGTTCCGCGGCTTCAACAAGTTCTTCCATCGCGGCTCCGAGGCCTACAGCGGCGGCGTCAAGCGCGTGATCTCGCGCAAGACGCTGATGCTGGTGATCTACCTCGCGCTGGTCGGCGTGACCTTCGGCCTCTTCAAGGCGGTGCCCAGCGGCTTCGTGCCGGCGCAGGACAAGCAGTACCTCATCGGTTTTGCCCAGCTGCCCGACGGCGCCACGCTCGACCGCACGGAAGAGGTGATCACCCGCATGGGCGAGATCATGAAGAAGAACCCGAACGTGGAAGACGCCATTGCCTTCCCGGGCCTGTCGATCAACGGCTTCACCAACAGCTCGAACTCGGGCATCGTGTTCGCCACGCTCAAGCCCTTCGACCAGCGCAAGCGCGCCGACCAGAGCGGCGGTGCGGTGGCCGGCCAGCTCAACGGTGCGTTCTCGAGCATCCAGGATGCGTTCATCGTGATGTTCCCGCCGCCACCGGTGGCAGGCCTGGGCACGACCGGCGGCTTCAAGCTGCAGATCGAAGACCGTGCCTCGGTCGGCTACGACCAGATGGACGTCGCGGTGAAGGCCTTCATGGCCAAGGCGTATGCAGCGCCCGAGCTGACGGGCATGTTCACGAGCTGGCAGGTCAACGTGCCGCAGCTGTACGCCGACATCGACCGCACCAAGGCGCGCCAGCTCGGCGTGCCGGTGACGGACATCTTCGACACGATGCAGATCTACCTCGGTAGCCTGTACGCCAACGACTTCAACAAGTTCGGCCGCACGTACTCCGTGCGCGTCCAGGCCGATGCGCCGTACCGCGCCCGTGCCGAAGACGTGGGCATGCTGAAGGTGCGCTCGACCTCGGGCGAAATGGTGCCGCTGGCCGCGCTGATGAAGGTCAACTCGACCTTCGGCCCGGAACGCGCCATGCGCTACAACGGCTACCTGGCCGCTGACATCAACGGCGGCCCGGCCCCCGGCTATTCGTCGGGCCAGGCGCAGGACGTGATCACCAAGATCGCGGCCGAGACGCTGCCCAAGGGCGTGAGCTTCGAGTGGACCGAGCTGACGTATCAGGAAATCCTGGCCGGCAACTCCGCCTTCCTGGTGTTCCCGCTGGCGATCCTGCTGGTGTTCCTGGTGCTGGCCGCGCAGTACGAAAGCCTGACGCTGCCGATCGCGATCATCCTGATCGTGCCGATGGGCATCATGGCCGCGATGGCGGGCGTGTGGATGTCGGGGGGGGCCAACAACGTCTTCACGCAGATCGGGTTG